>JAHWJJ010000171.1 GCA_019348475.1 Gemmatimonadota bacterium
GGCCACGAGGTGGAGCGACCACGCCGCCTCGACTGCGGCGGCCAGGTCCGCCAGGTTGTCTTCGATGGAGCGCGAGGGATGCGGGCCGCCGGCCAGCACGCCGCGGATCGCCTCCCAGCGCGCCTCGCCGCCGCGCACCAGGTGCATGGGGGCGATGACGACGCCTTCCTCCGCCAGGGTGCGCGCGGCGGGCGGCATGGAGCCGGGCCGGGTGCCGCCGATCTCCGCGTGGTGCGCGCGGCTGGCGACGTAGCCGATGAGCACCGCCGCCTCGTCGTGCACGGCGGTGATCACGGTCACGTCCGGCAGGTGCGATCCGCCGAAGCCGGGGTGGTTGGTGACGATCACGTCGCCAGGGCGCATCTCCACCGCGTCGCGGACGGCGCGGACGCACAGCCCCATCGCCCCCAGGTGCACGGGGATGTGCGGCGCGTTCACCACCAGCTCGCCCGCCGCGTCCAGTAGCGCGCAGGAGAAGTCCAGGCGCTCTTTCACGTTCGTAGACAGCGCCGTGCGCCGCAGCATCTCGCCCATCTCGCCGACCAGCGCGCGGAAGCGGGAGACGAAGAGCTCCAGGCGGACGGCTTCAGGGACTGAAGGTTCAAGTGCCGAGTGCCCAGTGCCCAGTAACTGCGCAGGTTGTTCCTGGGCACTTGAACCTTGATCCTTGAATGGAGGTTCAAGTGCCGAGTGCCGAGTGCCCAATAACTGCGCAGGTTGTTCCTGGGCACTTGAACCTTGATCCCTGGTTCTGTCGCCGCGGGGGTTCGCGCAAAGCACCAGATTTGACGCTCCGTCCACGGCCGCACTCCACCCCGCGGCGACGTACGTGGCGCTGTGGCGTTCGGCGATCAGCGCGGGGCCGGACAGGCGTACGCCGGGGACCAGGCGGTCCCGCTCGTAGACGGGGACCGGGGTCCACGCGCCGCCGATCCACGTGTCGCGCGTGCCGGCGGGGGCGGCGTCCAGCGGAGGGGGCGCCGGGAGAGGCGGCTCCTCGTGGGTTTCGAGGGATGCGATGGCGCGGACGGACTCCACCTCGATGGGGCGGGTTGCCGGGCGGTGCCCGTAGACGGCGGCGTACCGCGCCTCGAAGGCGTCCCGCAGCGGGACCGATCGGTCCCACTCGAGGGTCAGGGTGGAATCCTGCCCCACGTAGCGCAGGTTGGCGATGCGGCGGCGGATGGCGATCCCCTCGCGCGGAACGCCCTCGCGCGCGACGGCATCCGCCGCTTCCGCGGAGAGCGCGTCGAAAAGGGCGCCGACGTCGTCCTCCACCTGGTCCAGCGGCTGGAGCACCTGCTGCTCCGCGAAGCGCTCCAGCGGCGCGTGGCCGATGCCCAGCGCGCTCAGGAGCCCCGCGTCCGGCGGCACGACCACCGTGCCGATCCCCAGCCGCGACGCCACGCCGCACGCGTGCTGCGCCCCCGCGCCCCCGAACGCCACCAGCGCGTACTCCGCCGGGTCGTAGCCGCGGCGTAGCGAGATGCCGCGGATTGCGTCCGCCATCCGCTCGTCGGCGATGTCGATCAACCCCGCCAGCAGCGCCTGCCGGTCCGCGGCCTGGCCCGTGGACGCGCGGACGCGGGCGGCGAGCGCGTCCGCGGCCGCGGCGGCGGGTGCGGCGTCGACCGGGATGGCGAAGCGCGCCGGGTCCAGGCGGCCGAGCAGCAGGTTGCAATCGGTGACGGTGAGCGGCCCGCCGGCCCCGTAGCACGCCGGCCCCGGGGACGCGCCCGCGCTCTCCGGCCCCACGCGCACCCCCTGCGCGTCGAAGGCGCAGATGGAGCCGCCCCCCGCCGCCACGCTCTCGATCGCCAGCGCCGGCGCGACGATGCGGGCGCCGCCCACCTGGTGCTCCCACACGTACTCGAAGTCGCCGTCCCCGCGCGCCACGTCGGTGCTGGTGCCGCCCATGTCGAAGGCGATCACCCGCGCGTGGCCCGCGCGCCGCCCGGCCAGCGCCGCGCCCACCACCCCGCCCGCGGGTCCGCTGAGCAGCGAGTCCTTCGCGCGGAAGTCCTCCGGCCGCACCAGCCCGCCCGCGCTGGTCATCACGTGCAGCCGCCCTCCGCCCAGCGCGCGCCGCACGCCCTGCAGGTATCCACCGATCACCGGCCCCAGGTACGCGTCCACCACCGCCGTCTCCGCGCGCGCCAGCAGCCCGATGAACGGCGCCAGCTCCGACGACAGGGACACGTGCTCGAACCCCGCCGCGCGCAGCGCATCCGCCAGCGCGCGCTCATGCGCGGGGTCGCGGAACGCGTGCGCCAGCGCCACGGCGGCGGAGCGGACGCCGGTGGATGCGACGCGCTCGGCGGCCGCGCGCGCGGCATCCAGGTCCAGCGGCACCAGCACCGAGCCGTTCGCCGCGCGCCGCTCATCGACCTCGATGGAGGCCGCGTAGAGCGGTTCCGGCTTGCGGACGTCCAGCGCGAACAGCTCCGGCCGCTGCTGGGTGCCGATGCGCAGCAGGTCGCCAAAGCCGTGGGTGATGAACAGCGCCGTCGCCGCGCCGCGCCGTTCCAGCAGCGCGTTGGTGCCGCGCGTGGTCGCCAGCCGCATCGCCAGGGGTGGCAGCGGCGTGCCGAACGCGGTGCCGGTCACCAGCCGCGCCGCCAGCACCGGCGCCTCTTCCGCCGACCGCACCTCCACCGCCGCGCCGGCGCGCAGGCCACCCATCCCCCACTCCAGCCGCAGCCGTCCCGTCGCGGGATCGTACGACGCGATCCGCGCGCCCGCCGCATCCGCCGACAACACGCGCAGCTCCAGCCCGTCCACCACCCCCGGCCCCGCTCCCCAGTCTTCCGCGATCCGGACGGTGTCCGCGGACTCCACGTCCGTGACGACGGCGCGCAGGGCGCTGCTGCTGAGCACCTTCGCCCGCCGCAGCGCGCCGCCGGGGTCCAGGGCGAGGCAGTCAGTGAAGGTGCCGCCGGTGTCGATCCAGATGTGCCAGGGCAAGGAAGTGCGTGAGTGCGTGAGTGCGTGAGTGCGTGAGTGTGAAAGTGCGAAAGTGCGAAAGTGCGAAAGTGCGGACAGAATAGCGCGTCGACGACCGGAATGCAGCGTCCGATGATCCTGGTTACGCGCAAAAAGGAGCGGCGCCCGCTCGTGGGCGCCGCCCGTTCACCCGTTCACCCGTTCACCTCCGCGGCGGGTCGGACAGCGGCGTCATGTGCACCGTCGGCGGGCTGCGGTCGCCTTCCGCGCCGACGACGACGTCGTAGAAGAATCCGCGCCCCTCCAGCCGCTCCACCTCGTCCGTGGACATCCCCAGCTCCCCCGAACCGCCCAGCACCCGGATCGGCCGCCCCGCCTCCACCTCGCGGGCAGTGAACAGCTCCGCCAGGTACAGCCCCCCGGGCGAACCCTGCCGCAGCATCCGTCCGGCCGTTTCTTCGATGAACGCCGAGAGCACGTCCATCACGCCGTCCGCCCCCGTCGGCTGGCCGTTCTCCGTGCGCACCAGCGTCGCCACGCGCCGCCCCGCCTCAACGAACTGGATCACCCCGTACGCCATCCATCCTCCTCAGGATCATCGGAACCCGTGCGAGCGGCCGGACGGGTGCAACCGGCGGGCCGCCGCCCTTGTCCCGCCGCGGGACGCCCGGCACTTTGCTGCGCGCCGCACGAGCGCATCCCGCAGCAGCAGGAGTTCCGTACGATGAACCTGCCCGCCCAGAGCATCGAGCGAGGCGCCGTCGTTTCCCTGGCGGTGCGCCTGGACCCGTGAGCGACCAGACGACGCCGGTGGAGGTGGGGCCCACGGAAGACGGGACTCAGCTGCGCATCCGCTGGAGGGATGGCGCGGTGTCGGAGTATCCGCCGCGCTACCTGCGGCTGATGTGCCCCTGCGCCGGGTGCGTGGAAGAGATGACGCACCGCCCCCTCCTGGACCCCGCCACCGTGCCGATGGACGTGCATCCGCTGACGGTGGAGTACGTGGGGGAGTACGCCCTGCGCTTCGACTGGAGTGACGGCCACCGCACCGGGATCTACCCCTTCGACTTCCTGCGCGACATCGCCCTGGGCACCTGACGAACGCCCGTGCTGCCGTGGGTCTCCACTTGCACAAAGGCGTGACGCGCACACCCGGCCAGCGGCTTACGGGGAATGCTTCTTGCCCGCCCCGCGCCCGCAAACCCGTGTGCTTCCGGGCACTTTCGCACTAACGCACTCACGCACTAACGCACTCACGCACTGATGAAGCCCGGCAAGGGAAAGACGCTCGGTGGCGCGCCCCGCAGCGGCAAGTGGACCAAGCACGCCGAAGACACGCGCGTGGGCGGCCGCCACCGCGGCTCGCTGATCGCGCTGGCCGTGCTGGGGGTGCTGGTGCTGGGCGGGATCGGGGCCTACCTGGCGTGGTCCAACGCGCAGCTGCAGGCGGGGCTGCTCAAGCAGCAGAAGGAGATGCGCCGCCGCCCCGACTACGTGCGCCTGGCGGAGCTGCCGCCGTACGCGCGCGACGCCTTCGCGGCCGTGGTGGACACCACCTCCGCCGCGCGGCGCAGCCTGCGGCGGGGGATGCCGCTTCCCTCGGCCAGCCGTGACCTGGTGCGGCAGGTCCACCTGCTGGAGGACGGGCTGGGGGACCAGGCGCGCGAGATGGCCATGGCGCCCCTGCTGGAGGCGCACACGTCCTCCGCGGGGCTGCTGGAACTGTACGTGAACCGGGTGGCCATGGGGCGCACGCCGAGCTGGGCCATCTACGGCGTGCAGCAGGCGGCCCAGGAGTACTTTGGCAAGGACGCGCGGCGGCTGACGCTGAGCGAGGCCGCCACGCTCGCCGGCATCCTGCTGCCGCCGCGGCTGGCCGACCCCGAGGCGCAGCCCGGCGCGGCGGGGCCCCGCCGCAACGAGGTGCTGCGCATGCTGCGCGACGCCGGACGCATCGACGAGGCCGCGTACCGCGCCGCGGTCGCCGAGCCGCTGGCCTTTCAGCCCGGCGAGGACTATGCGCCCATGACGCGCCCCGCCGACTGGCGCGCGGAGCCGCAGGTCATCCGCCTTCCCGAGGCGCTGCGTCCAAAGCCGGATTCGGCCGCGGCGCGATCGCGTCCGGGGGGGGCGTAGGCTCCGGCGTCTCGGCGCGTGACAGGTGAAGCTGAACCAGCCGCCAGTCGCCCTCGCGCTGGATGAACACGCCGGAGACGCGCAGCCGCTGCGGCTCGCCCCCGGCGCCCACCACGGGGAGCACCTCCACGTGCGTGGCGAACCACGCCAGCCCCCGCCCGTCCGCCTGCACCCGCAGGTCTGGCGTGCGCGCCACCGCGCCCTGCGGAAGCTCCAGGTCCGCGATGGCGGCGGCAACCCCGAGCGGCCCGAAGCGCGGCCGCCCCTCGTTAAGGCCGATCCCGAACACGTGCGCCGCGGGCGTGGCGAGCAGCACCGACCCCGCATCAGCCTGCCCGCCGCGAGCCAGCGCCTCGCTGAACGCGCTCACCCGCGCCGCGATCTCCCTCTCGTCCTCGCGCCGTTCCACCTGCGCCGGGTTGCGCGGGTTCAGGTACTCGTCCGGCGTGGGCTCCACGCGGCAGGCGCTCAGCGCCAGCAGGGCGGCGGCCAGGGCGGGGGCTCGGTGCACGTGCTTCCTTTTGCGTTGCGCGGTGGCGGCCTGCGGCGAACCGACACGATGCGTGGCGGGTACAGGCTGTCAAGCTCCGGGCCGCCGCGGCGGCGCGCGGGGGCCGGTGCCTTGACGGAACGCCCGGGCGTCGTCATCCTCCATCGGACTTTCCTCAAAACAAACGCGTTCGCGGGTGTCTGGATGATCTGGTTCGGCAAGCCGTTCAGCGAGGTCCTGTTCACCCCCCCCGTCGGGGTGAATCCCGTGGGGGACGAGAGCACCCGGATGGAGCACGCGCTCCGCTGGGTGGCCGCCCGCGACCCGCACCTGGAAGGACCCGCGCTGGTCGATGCGCTGGCGGCCACCGGCTGGGTGGACGTTCCCACCGCGGCGCGGCTGCTGCCGTGCTTTCGGCACTTCGACGCGGACCGGTACTTTGCCGAGGCGCTGCGGGGCCTGTCGTTCCGCGGCCCCACGGCGGCGGGCGAGTTTCGCCAGCGCATCGGGCGGGTGATGGAGGACCTTACCGGGAGCGCCGCGCTGGGGACGGTGGCGGCGGAGGAGTGCGTGCGCTTTGGCGCCGGCGAGCGGCAGGGGCTGGTGCTGGCGTATCCGCAGGTGCAGCTCACGCTGGGCGGCGAGGCCGCGAAGGCGGTGGCCGCCGCGGCGGAGGAGATGCCGGACGCGCTGGTGATCGTCGCGCGCAACTTCCAGGAGGGCACGGCGGGGCAGCTGGCGTCGCTGCTGCAGGGCCGCGAGGTGCCCGGGACGCTGGTGACGGTGAACCTGCTCCTGGGCATCCGTGCCACCACGCTACGCTATCAGCCCGCGCCGGAGCGGGTGATCCGGCTGCTGGGCTCCGGCCGCCCCCTTCGCTCCCGCGACGTCGCCACCCTCGGCGAGCGCAACTGAGCGGCTCTCCGTCTGGATCGAAGGAGAAGGGCGCATCGGGTTCCGGTGCGCCCTTGCTCGTGTCCGCGGCACCAGCGTTTCATCGGTGGCCCGGCGCTGGAACCCGGCACCCGGTGTCCAGTATCCAGCGTTCAGCCGGGGCGGCCTTTTACAGATCGCAATCGGGTGGATGTGTGCCGCCGCGGGCCCCCGCCGCGCCACCTCGATCCATGCCCATCCGAAAAATTCGGATCCCGTCCCCTCGCCGGCAGCACCCTCTCTACCGGGGGAGGCCTGCATCCCTGCCCGTCCCGTCCGGTCCGCCTCCGGCCGTCGCACCCGCATAGATCCAGTACGGCCCGCGTTTTGTTCTGCGGCCGCCCGGGCACGACGGGTCTCCGGCGCGGATTCGAGAACGAGCCTCCGCCGTCCGGCCAGCACTCCATCACTCCATCACCTGTCGGGCCGCGTGCCGAGGTGGTACACTGGCACGCGGATCGCGGGCCGGCGCGAAAACCGCCGCGCCCGGGATGGTCCGGCCCTTGCGCCGCCGTGCGGGTTTCAAACGCGAGCGGAGCCTACCACATGGCGGAACAGACCGGCTGGGACATGACGGAGCGAGAGCTGCGGGCGGACCACGTGCTGAACGCGTACCGGGAACGGCGCCGCCTGCGGCGCGGCGACGACACCTGGTTCGGCGACGGCGAGGGGCTGGTGGAGGTGGCGGAGCAGGGGCTGGACGCCGAGGCCCTCAGCCGGCGCCGGCTGGACGTGATCCAGGAAGCCGTCGACGTGGGGATGGCCGACGAGCTGGCGGAGATGCTGTACGACGTGGCCCGCGAAGAGGGGCTGGACCCGGTGCTGGCGTTCGAGCTGGTGCGCAGCGGGTTGGGCGTGCTGCCGCCGCGGGGCGGCGTGGACAACGCGCCGGAGTTCCCCACCGCCGACAAGTACCGCCCGGAGTGGCTGGAGCCGCCGGTGGACCCCGACACCCAGCTGCGCGAGCGGACGCTGCGCCTGAGCTTTCGGCGGCTGCGCGGGCTGCTGGACCAGCACACGGATGACCCGGCCGAGGCGTTCCGCGCCTTTGCCCGCGAGCCCGACGTGGGGCCGGTGGGCTACTGATCCCGCCGGCCCTCCCCTCATTCCATTCCGGTTTTCCAGAGATGACCGATCAGGACCAGACCGCGGCACCCGGCCCGTTCGCCGAGCTGGGCCTCGCGCCGCAGATCGTTTCCGCGCTGGATGCGCTTGGCTACGAAGAACCCACGCCCATCCAGCAGCGCGCGATCCCCCTGCTGCTGGGGGGCCGCGACGTCATTGGCCGCGCGGCCACGGGGACGGGAAAGACGGCCGCCTTCGCGCTGCCGCTGGTGCAGCGCATCGACACCCGCGCGCAGCACGTGCAGGCGCTGGTGATGGCGCCCACCCGCGAGCTGGCCGTGCAGGTGGCCGAGGCCACGCAGAAGTACGGGCAGCGGCTGGGGGTGCGCGTGCTGGCCGTCTACGGCGGCCAGGACATCAGCCGGCAGCTGCGCGAGCTGCGGCGCGGGGTGCACGTGATCGTCGGCACCCCGGGGCGGCTGCTGGACCACATCCGCCGCGGCTCGCTGGACCTGTCCGCCACGGCCTACGTGGTGCTGGACGAGGCCGACGAGATGCTGGACATGGGCTTCATCGAGGACATCGAGGCCATCATCGCGGCCCTCCCCGAGGAGCGGCAGACGGCGCTGTTCTCCGCCACCTTTCCCCCCCGCATCCAGGACCTGGCGCGCCGGGCGCTCAAGGAGCCGGAGCGGGTGGTCATCACCCCCGAAAAGCTGGACACCCCGCTGGTGCGGCAGGTGGCCTACCTGGTGAACCGCGCGCACAAGCTGGAGGCGCTGGCCCGCATCCTGGACGTGGAGGCGCCCGCCAGCGCCATCGTCTTCTGCCGCACCCGCACCGAGGTGGACGAGCTGACGGAGGCGCTGGCGGTGCGCGGGCACCATCCCGAGGCGCTGCACGGCGGCCTGGCGCAGGGGCAGCGCGACCGCGTGATGGGCAAGTTCCGCCAGGGCACGGCCGACATCCTGATCGCCACCGACGTGGCCGCGCGCGGACTGGACGTGGAGCACGTGAGTCACGTGATCAACTACGACATCCCGCAGACGCCTGAAGTGTACGTGCACCGCATCGGCCGCACGGGGCGCGCGGGGCGCGAAGGGACGGCGGTCACGCTGGTGGTGCCGCGCGAAAAGTTCCTGCTGCGCGCCATCGAACGGACCACCGGGCAGCCGATCGAGCACGCCAAGGTGCCGCGCCC
>JAHWJJ010000172.1 GCA_019348475.1 Gemmatimonadota bacterium
AGGTTCAGGTACGCCATGTAGCGCGGGTACCCGGGGTCCTCCTTCATGTAGCCGATGGAAAAGACGTGGATCAGGAACCCCACGCCGGTAATGATGAGCGTCATCACCATCGACAGCGGGTCCAGCAGCAGGCTGAAGTCCACCTGAAGGTCGCCCACCGGCATCCAGCTCCACCCGCGCGACGCCTCGAACGTGCCGGCGCCCTGCATCCCCAGGAAGTTGATCACCGCGATGAGGAACGCGCCCAGGATAGCCGCCGGCGCCACGATGGACGGCAGCGTGTGCGTCCACGGCCTGGGCCCCGACGGATGGTCGTGCGCGTCGTGCGCGTCGTCATGCGTATCGTGCGCGTGGTCGGCCGCGGCCTCGTCCACCGGGTTGGGGCGGACGCCGACGTCCAGCCCTTCCTGCTCGCTGGGTGCGCCCGCGTGGGCCAGCGCCAGGGCGGGGGCGGCGGCGTGCGCGTGGGCGTCGTGCCCGTGCGTGTCCCAGTACGGGTCGCCCACGGCGGGGACGCGGGGGAGCGCCCGGCGCGCGGCCCAGATGGAGGCGAAGCCGTTGATGAGGAACCCGAGCAGCGGCAGCCCCAGGATCAGCCAGGGGAGCACCGGGTGGAACGCGGCGCCGTGGCCCGCTTCGGCGCCCTGCGCCGCGGCCTCGACCGCATGCGCCGCTTCCGCGGCTTGAAGGAGGAGCATCACCCCTACCACCTGAGCAGGCTGAAGTTCTTTACGTCCACCGACTCGCTGTGCCGGAAGACCGCGATGATGATGGCCAGCCCCACCGCGGCCTCGGCGGCGGCGACGGCGATCACGAAGAACACGAACACCTGTCCCTGCACCCCGGCGGTGGCGCTCAGGGCCACGAACGCCAGGTTCACGGCGTTGAGCATCAGCTCGATGCACATGAACAGGATGATGGCGTTGCGGCGGACGATGACCCCCGCCACGCCGATGCTGAACAGCAGGGCGCTCAGGCCCAGCGTGTACTGAAGCGGTACGCTCTCCATCGGTCCGTCAGACCTTTCTCTTGGCCAGCATCACGGCGCCCACCACGGCGATCAGCAGCAGGATGGCAGTGGCCTGCAGCGGCACCACGAAGTCCTGGTACAGCGGAATGCCGATGATGCCCACCGTGCCGCGCTCCGCCTGCTGCGCGGCGAGCACCGCCGCCCCCGCCTGCTGCCCCAGCGGCATCGGCACGTCGCCGGCGAACACGCGCGCCAGCAGCGCCAGCATCACCAGGCCGCCGCCGCCCGCCATCACCTTCCACCCGGTGCCGCGGATGTCGGCCTCCAGATTGTTGCCCAGGTTCAGCAGCATGATGACGAACAGGAACAGCACCATGATGGCGCCGGCGTACACCAGGATCTGGATGATGCCGATGAAGAAGGCGCCCAGCAGGGTGTAGATGGCGGCCAGGGAAAAGAAGGTGCCGATGAGCCACATCGCGCTGGCCACCGGGTTCTTGCGCGTGACCATGGCCAGGGCGCTGCCGCCGGCGCATGCCGCGAAGAAGAAGAACAGGAGCTGGGTTACCATTCGATCGCGGTTCGATCGTCGTTTGGGGCCGCGCCGCTGCCGGGCCCGCCGGGCGCCGCATCCGGCGCCGAAAACACGAAGTCCTGACGGCGGATCCAGTCCACCGCAGGCACTGCCATCGCCACTCGTACCTCAGGTGTCCCCCACCCGTCCCCTCCGTCCAAACCGCGCGGCACTGGCGCCCATCGGTGCCGGAGAAGACCTGTCGGGTCAGGCGCGGTGCTCCCGGGACTCAGATGCAGTGCGCCAGTCGCTTCAGGTCTCCCCCGCGCAGTTTGCGGGGAACGGTCGGGGCCGGGGGCGCCCGCCGCTCGCGCGGCACCACGTTCCGTTCACCCGTTCACCCGTTCACCCGTTCACCCGTTCACCCCTTCACCGGTTTCACCCCTTCCCCCGTTCACCCGTTCACCGCCTACTCCCCCGCCGGATCCGCCGGGTCCCACAGAAGCGTCGAAGGATGCCGCTGCTTCATCAGCCGGTCCAGGTCGTACACGAACTCGTTGCGCGTGTACTCGGCGTTCTCGTAGTGGGTGCCCACGTGGATCGCCTCGACGGGGCACACCTCCTGGCACATCCCGCAGAAGATGCAGCGAAACTCGTCGATCTCGTAGACGATGGGGTAGCGGTTTCCCTGGTCGTCCTCGCCGGGCACCAGCTTGATGCAGTTGGCGGGGCAGATGGTGGGGCACAGGCCGCAGGCCACGCACTTGGGACGCCCGTCCTCGTGCGTCTCCATCACGTGCGTCCCCCGCCAGCGCGGGCTGAGCTGCTTTTTCTGCTCGGGGTACTGGATGGTCACCTCGCTGCGGTCGCCGGCGCTCTGGCGCATGTGGCGAAAGGTGAGGGCCATCCCCTTGAGCGAGGCGCGGATGTACGACGACTTCCGCACCGGGCGCTTCATTACGACTACGTTGGCCGCCATCTGCTTTTACCTCGCCCCCGCGCGGGGGGTGGTCAGGTGGACGCGCATGGCCTCGGCGCGCCGGCGGGCGCGCTCCTGGGCCACCCTGCGCTTTTCATCCAGCGAGCCGCTGCCGGCCAGCGTCTGGCCGCGGTCCATCACCCACAGCACGATCACCAGCATGGCCACGTTCACCACCGTCAGCACCAGCCCGTACAGGGGCACGAACCCGTAGTACAGCCGGTCCATCTCGACCCCGAAGCTGTCCAGCGCCAGCACGGTGGCCGCCGTGACCATGACGGCGACCAGCGCCGCGGGGAGCAGGATCTTCCACCCCAGGTCCATCACCTGGTCGTAGCGGAAGCGCGGCACCGTCCAGCGCACCAGCATGAAGATCAGGATGAACAGCAGCGTCTTCAGCGCGAACGCGCCGAAGGTGAGCAAGGTGATCCACACCGCCGGCCGCTCGCCCACCCACACGCCGTCCACGAACCCCAGCATGTCGTCGCGGCCCACGCCGGGGATGTCCCACCCGCCCAGGAACAGCGTGGCCATCAGCGCGCTGACCGTGAGCACGTGCGCGTACTCGGCGATGAAGAACATGCTGAACTTCATCGCGCTGTACTCGGTGTGGTAGCCGGTCACCAGTTCGCTCTCCGCCTCCGGCAGGTCGAACGGCAGCCGGTTGGTCTCGGCGAAGGAGCTGATCCAGAAGAAGAAGAACGAGACGGCCAGCGGGAGGGCGAACCACATGTTCATCCGCTGCTGAGTCCACACGATCTCGTCCAGCCCCACGTTGCCGACCAGAAAGAAGACCGACATCAGCGACAGGCCCAGCGCGATCTCGTAGCTGATCATCTGCGCGCCCGCCCGCAGCCCGCCCAGCAGCGCGTACTTGTTGCTGCTGGCCCACCCCGCCATCACGATGCCGAACACGCCCAGCGAGCTGAACGCCAGCAGGAACAGGATGCCGATGGGAAGGTCCGCCACCATCATGGGCACCACGCCCCATGGCGTCGGCAGCGGCGCGGCCCAGGGGATCACCGCGAAGGTGACCAGCGCCGGGATGATGGAGAGCATGGGGGCGAGCGTGAAGAACACCCGGTTTGCTTCCGCCGGGTTGGTTTCTTCCTTCAGGATGTTCTTGATGCCGTCCGCCAGCGGCTGCCCCAGGCCGCCGGGGCCCACGCGGTTGGGGCCCAGCCGGTCCTGCATCCACGCGCTCACCTTGCGCTCCATCAGCGTAAGGAGCGCCACCACCACCATCACCACCGAAAAGACCAGCAGCACCTTGATGGCCGAGAACACCACGAAGGCGTTGTCGCTCAGCTCGATCAGGTTCTCGGTCGTGGTCGTTCCTGCTTGCATCCGCGAGTGCCCAGTGACAAGTGCCTGGTGCTAGTGCCTGGTGCCTAGTGCCTGGTGCCCGATGCGGTCTCGATGACGCACTAGGTACTAGGTACTCGGTACTCGGTACTTCCCCTCAGTCCCCCGCCTGCCCCACCGCCTCGGGCAGTGCCGCACCCTGCGCGCCCAGGTCGCCCCAGGCCAGCATCCCGAACTCCGGCCGCACGGCCGCCAGCCCGGCGAAGGCGTCCGCCGCCGTCCCCGGCGCGCCCGCGTCGCCGATGCCGGCCAGCAGCACGCCCAGGATCTGCCACGCCGGGCGCGACATCCCCGGCGCGCGCAGCGCCGGCCAGAAGCGCTGCACGCGGCGCTGCACGTTGGTGAAGGTGCCCTCCATCTCCGCGAAGGTCGTGGAGGGAAGGACGAAGTGGGCGTTGCGCGCCGCGGGGCTCAGGTGCTGGCCCACGTAGACGAAGAGCGAGGCGTTCGCGCCGAAGTCCGCGGCGGCGTCCGCCAGCTCGTCGCCCAGGACGAAGAGAACGCCCGCGTGCCCGGCCACGCCTTCCAGCCCGCCCTTGCCGTCCGCCCCGCCCGCGCGGCTGAAGCCGAACAGTTCCGCGCCCGCCACGTTGGCCGCCCGGTCCGTCCGCAGCGCCAGCTCGGGGAACCCGGGGAGCGTCACCTCTTCCCCCTGCTCGCAGCGGAACACGCCGCCGCCGCCGCCCACCGCCTCCATCACCCGCCGCAGCGCGCCGACGTCCTCGTTGGCCGCGAAGGGGCTCACCACCGCCGCCGCGCCGCCCGTCTGGCCGCGCAGGGCGTCCGCCAGGCGCATCAGCGCCTCGCTCCACGACATGGGAACGTGCCGCCCGGACCCGTCGCGCACCAGCGGCGCCTCGATGCGGTCCACGCGGTTGATCCACTGGTAGTTCAGCCGCCCGAAGTCGCACATCCAGTGGGCGTTGACCTCGGGGTTGGGGCGCGGCTTGATGCGCATCACCTGGTTGTCGCGCGTCTCCAGCCGCACGTTGCACCCCTGCGTGCAGTTGGGGCAGATCGACGGCGTGCGGTCCAGGTCCCACGCCCGCGCCTTGTGCAGGAAGTCCTTGCTGACCAGCGCGCCCACCGGGCAGATGTCGACGATGTTGTCGGCCCACAGGTTGCCGGTGAGCCCCTCGTCGAAGAAGGTGTCGATCACCGCGCGGTGGCCGCGCTGGACGACCGTGAGCCGCTCGTCCTGCGCCACCTCGCGCATGAAGCGCACGCACCGCGTGCACATCACGCAGCGGTCGGCGTAGAACAGCACGTCGCCGCCAAAGTCGTCGCGGCCCAGCACCCGCTTGGGCTCCTTGCTGCGCCCCATGGCCGGCCCCTCGGCCGCCACGTAGTCCTGCAGCTTGCACTCGCCGGACTGGTCGCAGACGGGGCAGTCCAGGGGGTGGTTGACCAGGTAGAACTCCAGCACCCCCTCGCGCGCCTTGAGCGCGGCCTCGCTCTCGGTGTGCACCACCATGTCCTTGGCCACCGTGCCCACGCAGGCGGGGACCAGCTTGGGGCTCTTTTCCACCTCCACCAGGCACATGCGGCACTGGGCGGGCGCCGAAAGCCCGGGGTGGTAGCAGTAGTGGGGAACGTCCACGCCGGCCTGGGCGCAGGCGTCGAGCAGGCGCGTTCCAGCGGGCACGCTCAGCTCCATCCCGTCGATGGTGACGGAGACGTTCTCTACCGCAGCAGTCGTTTCGTCGGCCATGGCCGCGTTCTTTCGTCGATGCGTTCCGGCGCGCCGCTCAGCGCGCGCCGGCCAGGGCAAGGTCCCCGGCCTCCATCAGGGCCAGGTAGTCGCCGCGGAACTTCTCGATGCTGCTTACGATGGGCGCCGCCGCCGCGTCGCTCAGCACGCAGATGGTCTTGCCCGTCATCTTGTCGCTGATGTCCAGCAGCGTGTCCAGGTCGTCGGGGGTGCCGCGCCCAAGCTCGATGCGCTTGAGGATCTTGGCGCTCCACGCCGTCCCCTCGCGGCACGGCGTGCACTGGCCGCAGCTCTCGTGGGCGTAGAAGTCCACCATCCGCCGCACCTGCTTTACGACGTTGGTCCCCTCGTCCATCACGATCACCGAGCCACACCCCAGCATGGTCCCGGCCGCCGCCATGCTCTCGTAGTCCATCCCGATGTCCAGCTCGTCCGCCGTAAGGATGGGGACCGAGGAGCCGCCGGGGATCACCGCCTTGATCGCCTTGCCGCCGGGCGTGCCCCCGCAGACGTCGTAGATGAACTCGCGGAAGTTGAAGCCCAGCGGCACCTCGTAGTTGCCGGGGCGCTTCACGTGTCCGCTCACACAGAAGAGCTTGGTCCCGGTGGACTTTTCCGTCCCCCACTGCCGGTACCACTCCGCCCCGTTCTCCACGATCTGCGCGGCGGCGATCAGCGACTCCACGTTGTTCACCGCGGTGGGATAGCGGAACGCGCCCGCGATGGCCGGATACGGCGGCTTGACCCGCGGCTCACCCCGGCGCCCCTCCAGCGAGTTGAGCAGCCCCGTCTCTTCGCCGCAGATGTAGGCGCCAGCGCCGATGTGCAGCGTGATGTCGAGGTCGATCCCGCTGCCCAGGATGTTCTTGCCGATGTACCCGGCCGCGTACGCCTCTTCGATGGCCCGCGCCATGATCTGCGCCGCCTCGAAGAACTCGCCGCGGACGTAGATGTAGGCGTGCTCGGCGTTGATGGCGTACGCGCCGATCAGGCACCCCTCGATCAGTGCGTGCGGCGTCCACCGCATCAGCTCGCGGTCCTTGAACGTCCCCGGCTCGCTCTCGTCGGCGTTGCAGACCAGAAAGTGCGGCTTGCCCGGCTCCTTCTTGGGCATGAAGCTCCACTTCATCCCCGTGGGGAACCCGGCGCCGCCGCGGCCGCGCAGGCCCGAGGCCTTGACCACGTTCACCACCTCGGCGCGGTCCATCCCCAGCGCCTTGCGCAGCGCCCTGTAGCCGCCCAGCTCCACCCACCCCTCCAGCGTCCGCGCGCGCGGGTTGCCGAAGTGCTCGGAGAGAAGCCGGACTTCGCTGTCGTGACGATACGGATAAGCCATGGAAGTGCCTAGTACCTGGTGCCTGGTGCCGAGTACCGGGTGCAGTTCCTATGTACTAGGCACTTGGCACTTGGCACTGTCCCTCCGAGGCTCACCCTCACGTAAGCCTCTCCAGAATCGCCGGCACGTCTTCGGGCCGCACGTTCTCGAAGTAGCGCTCGTTGATCTGCACCGCCGTAGGAAACCCGCAGGCGCCCAGGCACTCCACCTCCATCACCGTCCACAGCCCGTTGGCGCTCATCTCGCCCGGCTCGGTTCCCGTGTGCTTGAGGAACGACTCCAGCACCGCGTCGCCCCCGCACAGGTTGCACGAGATGTTGGTGCACACCTGGATCAGGTACTTTCCGACGGGCGCCAGGTTGTACATGGTGTAGAAGCTGGCCACTCCCCGCACGTACGCGGGCGGCAGCTGCAGCTTCTCCGCCACCTCGTCCATGGTCTGCGGGCTCAGGTAGCCGCGCAGCTCGTGGGCAAGGTGCAGCGCGGGAAGGAGCGCCGCCTGCCGGTCCGGATACCGGCCAAGCACCTTCTCCAGCCGCTCCTCGTAGGGGCCCACGAAGAGGGGGGCCTCGGGGTCGCGGGTCGCCACCTGGTACGGCAGCGTGCCCGCCACGGAGGCGTGGCCGCCGTCCGCCGGGCGCTCTCCGACGTACGAGAGGCCGCGCACGCCGTCCTCGTCCAGCCCCGGGAACTCGCCCGTGTCGCCGGCGAAGCCGGGGTTCTCGCGCGCCTCGGGCCACGACGAGGGGTCGTACTCGCTCCCCGCGCGGATGGGCGTAGCGCTCATCGGTCGATCTCTCCCAGCACGATGTCGAGCGACGCGTTCACCGCGATCACGTCGGAAAGCAGCGCCCCCTCGATCATGTGCGGCAGCGCGGCGATGTTGATGAAGCTGGGCCCGCGCACGCGCCAGCGCACCGGCTTGCTGCCGCCGTCGCTCACGACGTACATCCCCAGCTCGCCCTTGGACGACTCCACCGAGAACCAGCTCTCGCCCACCGGCGCGCGCACCCCCTCCATCACGATCTTGAAGTGGTGGATCATCGACTCCATGTCGTTCATCGCCGCCGTCTTGGGCGGCAGGATGACGCGCGGGTCGTCCACGTTGATGGGGCCGCCGGGAAGGCGGTCGATGGCCTGGCGCAGGATGCGGACGCTCTGCCGCATCTCTTCCATGCGGCACAGGTAGCGGTCGTAGATGTCGCCGTGCTCGCCCACCGGGACATCGAAGTCGTACGTCTCGTAGTCGTAGTACGGCCGGTCCTTGCGCACGTCGTACGACACGCCCGAGGCGCGCAGGTTGGGGCCGGAAAGGCCGAAGTTGACGGCGTCCTCGGCGCTGATGGTGCCCACGTCCTGCGTGCGGCCGATCCAGATGGCGTTGTTGGTGAGCAGCGTGTCCACCTCGTCCAGCACGGGGACGAAGGCGTCCAGGAACTGGCTCACCTCGCCCACCCACCCCGCGGGCAGGTCCGCCATCATCCCCCCGATGCGGGTGGACGAGGTGGTGATCCGCGCGCCGGTGAGCTGCTCGTGCAGGTCGTAGATCTTTTCGCGCTGCTGGAACGTGTAGAGGAAGACGGTGAACGCGCCCAGGTCGATGGCGGTGGTCCCCAGCCAGAGCAGGTGGCTGAAGATGCGGTCCAGCTCCATGCAGATCACCCGCACCACCTTGCACCGCTCCGTCACCTCGATGCCCATCATCTTTTCGACGGCCATCGCGTAGGCGCAGTTGTAGATGAGCGGCGCCAGGTAGTCCATGCGGTCGGTGAGCGGGACGATCTGGTTCCAGTCCCGGTACTCGCCCAACTTTTCGAAGCTGGAGTGCAGGTAGCCGATGTGCGGGATGCAGCGGACGACGGTCTCGCCGTCCAGCT
>JAHWJJ010000173.1 GCA_019348475.1 Gemmatimonadota bacterium
CTGCGCATCCGCCGCACCGCCGATCCCTCGTTCAACAGCCGGATGGGCGCGGCCGCGGGGGCCGCGGCGCCCGCGGGGACGGGCGCGGGCGCGGGTACGGCCGCGGGGCAGGTGCACTGCGGCGCGCATGCGCCCGCGGCGGCGGCGAGGGCGAGCACGGCGGCCAGGGCGAGCGGGGGACGCGTCATCGGTATGTGCGGGTTGCGGGGACAGGTGAACGGCAGACCCGCTCCTAAAGGAGCGGACGAGCGGGCCTACGTCAACGTGTTCGCCAGCCGCGGCAGGACACGTTCGCCAAAGACGTCGATGAACCGCTCCTGCTGGCCGCGGTGCACGCAGTGCAGGTCGATCTCCTCGAAACCCATCTCCACGTCCCCCGCCAGCCAGTCCAGGTGCTGCTCCACGTCGGCGGAGACGCGCATCTTCGCCTTCACGTCCTCCTTGCTCAGCCCCTCGGCGAGCGCGTCGAACTGCGAGGGGAGGCGCAGGTCGGAAAGGATGGGACTGGAGAGCTTTACGGTGCGCCACTGCTCCCACGCCCCGTGCAGTGCCTCCTCCTCCGTCTTCGCGAAGGACAGCTGCGCCTGCAGGTAGATGGGCTTCCCCTCCCCGCCGCCGCGGCGAAAGGCGTCGATCATCTGCTGCATCGTCTCGCGCGGGCCCACCACGGTGATCATCCCGTCGGCCCATGCGCCCGTCCACTCCGCCGTCCCGGGGGTCAGCGCCGCGCCCACGATCTTCGGCGGTTCGCTGGGGAGGCTGTAGATCTTCGCCTCTTCCACGGTCACCAGCCCCCGGTGCGTCACCCGCTCGCCCCGCCAGAGTGCGCGGATCACGTCCACCGCCTCACGCAGGCGGGCGTTGCGCTCGCCCTTGGGGGGCCAGCGCCGGCCGGTGATCCCCTCGTTCAGCAGCTCGCCGCTGCCGGTCGCGATCCAGAAGCGGCCGGGGAACATCTCCGCCAGCGTGGCCGCCGCCTGCGCGATGATGGCGGGGTTGTAGCGCCAGCCGCCGGGCACGGTGACGACGCCGAAGGAGAGGGACGTGGCCTGGAGCGCGGCGCCCAGCCAGCTCCAGGCAAAGCCGCTGTGCCCCTGGTGCTCGCCCCAGGGGTGAAAGTGGTCGGAGCACATGCCGCTCTGAAAGCCGGCCTGGTCTGCCCGCCGTACCAGCCGCAGCAGCTCGCCCGGGGCGTACTGCTCGTGGCTGGCGTGGTAGCCGATGCGCGCCATCGGTCAGCGGCTGCTGGTCTTGCCCGTGATGGCCAGCACCTCGCCCGAGACGTAGCGCGCGTCGGCTGAGGCCAGGTAGACGTACGCCGCCGCGATCTCCACCGGCTGCGCGGCGCGCTTCCACATGGTGTCCTGGCCAAACTTCTTCACGTGCTCGTCTTCCAGCGTCGCGGGGATCAGCGGCGTCCACACGGGGCCGGGGGCCACGCAGTTCACGCGGATCCCCTTTTCCGCGACGCTCTGCGCCAGCGCCCTGGTAAAGGTGTGGATGGCGCCCTTGGTGGCCGAGTAGTCGATGAGCCCCGCGTTCCCCTCCAGCGCGGTGACGGACCCGGTGTTCAGGATCACGCCCCCGGCCTTCAGGTGCCTGAGCGCCGCCTGGGCCATGAAGACGTAGCCGAAGATGTTGGTGCGAAAGGTCCGGTCGAGCTGCTCTTCGCTGATGTCCTCCAGCGACTGCTGCTCCATCTGGTACGCGGCGTTGTTCACCAGCACGTCCAGCCGTCCCAGCTCCCTGGCCGCGCCGTCGACGAAGTCGATGCACGCCTGCCGGTCGCGCACGTCCAGCCGCTGGACGATGCACTTTCGCCCCGCCGCCTCCACCTGCCGCCGCGTCTCCTGCGCGTCCTGGTCCTCCTGCTCCGAGAGGTAGCCGATCGCCACGTCCGCGCCCTCCTTGGCGAAGCAGATGGCCACCGCCCGCCCGATGCCGCTGTCGCCGCCGGTGATGACGGCGGCCAGCCCCTCGAGCTTTCCGCAGCCGCGGTAGCTGGTCTCGCCGTGGTCCGCGCCGGGCTTCAGGCGGTCGTCGGTGCCGGGGTACGGCTGGTCGGTCTGCTTGCCGGACGGGTCGGGTCCGGCCATCGGGTTGCGGTCCAGCATATGGGTGAATCCCTGTCGCGCGGGTGTGGAGTGTCGGTGGATTTGCGGAGCCGGCGCAGGTGCAGGGACCGTACCCGATGCGCGGCAGCACGGAGGCGCCGAGGTGGCCGGGCGTCCCCGCGGGAGCCGCGCCGCGCTCCCGGTACCGCGACCGCGGCGTGACGGTGCGAGGGCCCGGCCCGCGCGAGCAGGTGAAGCTCCGCACGGACGCGCCAGCGGCCGGGGCGGGGGCTTGTGGCATTTCCATCCGCGGGCTTCAGCCCGCGGATGCCCCGTCGTGGATGCGGGTCGCGGACGCGGGGTCGCGGACGCGGGGTCGCGGACGCGGGGTCGCGGACGCGGGTCGTGGATGCCGGGTCGCGCATACCGCGTCGCGCAAGACGCGTCACCGGTGACGTGCCGTCGGCGCCGCCGGAGGGTCCGTCCCGCCGGCCGGCCGTAACACCGTCCGTCCCGAACGGACGTTCGCCCTTGCCGCGGTATCCTGTATACGGCATTATGCCGCGTCCTTTCAGCGACACCCCGGCAGGGGACGTACCCCGGGCCCGGCACCCCGCGCGCGCGGGGTGCTAAAAAACCTGAACGCCGCCGTGTCGCATCGTTCGCAACGCTTTCGGGAGAAGCACATGAAGCGTGCGTTGTCCGCCCTGGCACTGGCGGCCGCCGCGGCCGCCTGCTCGCAGGGGCCGGCGCGGCCCGCCAGCTCGCCGGCGCCGCAGAGCGCGCCGCAGCGTGCGGCGGAGCCGTTTCCGTCCACCTACCGGCCCTTTCCCTCGCAGCCCACGCTCATCCGCGGCGGCACCGTGATGACCGCGGCGGGGGAGGTGATCCCCAACGGCCAGGTGCTGATGGTGGACGGCCGCATCGCCGCCGTGGGCACTACCGTGGACGCCCCCGCCGACGCCGTGGTGGTGGACGCCACGGGCAAGTGGGTGACCCCCGGCATCATCGACACCCACTCGCACCTGGGCGTGTACGCCAGCCCCGGCGTGCAGGCGCACAGCGACGGCAACGAGGCCACCAGCCCCAACACCGCCGAGGTGTGGGCCGAGCACTCGGTGTGGCCGCACGACCCCGGCTTTACGCGCGCGCTGGAAGGCGGCATCACCTCGCTCCAGATCCTCCCGGGGAGCGCCAACCTGTTCGGCGGGCGCAGCGTGACCCTGAAGAACGTCCCCAGCCGCACCGTGCAGGGGATGAAGTTTCCCGGCGCGCCGCACGGGCTCAAGATGGCGTGCGGCGAAAACCCCAAGCGCGTGTACGGCCAGCGCGGCGGCCCCAGCACCCGCATGGGCAACGTCGCCGGCTACCGCGCCGCGTGGATCCGCGCGGCCGACTACCGCCGGCGGATGGACGATTGGGAGCGCCGCAGCGGCTCCGGCCGTGACGGCGGAGGCGAAGGCGGTGGCGGTGGCGGAGGCGGCGGAGGCGGAGGAAACGCGCCGACGCGCGACCTGGAGCTGGAGACGCTGGCGGGGGTTCTGCGCGGCGACATCCTGATCCACAACCACTGCTACCGCGCGGACGAGATGGCGCAGATGATCGACATCGCGCGCGAGTTCGGCTACCACATCCGCTCCTTTCACCACGGCGTGGAGGCGTACAAGCTGCGCGACGTGCTGGCGCGCGACAGCATCAGCGGCTCGCTGTGGGCCGACTGGTGGGGGTTCAAGATGGAGGCGCTGGACTTTACCCGCGCCAACGTCGCCATGGTGAGCCAGGCCGGCGCGCGCGCGATCGTGCACTCCGACGACCCCACCGGCATCCAGAAGCTGAACCAGGAAGCCGCCAAGGCACTGCAGGCGGGGCGCGAGGCGGGGATCCAGATCACCGAGAACGAGGCGCTGCGGTGGATCACCGCCAACGCGGCGTGGGCCCTGGGCATCCACGAGCAGGTGGGCACGCTGGAGGCGGGAAAGCAGGCGGACGTGGTGATCTGGTCGCACAACCCGTTCAGCGTGTACGCCCGCGCCGACCGCGTGTACATCGACGGCGCGCTCCTGTTCGACCGCTTCGACCCGTCGCGGCAGCCGCGCACCGACTTCGAGGTGGGACTCTTCCCGGCGGAGGCCGCGCAATGACCAAGCGATTCCTTGCCGCGGCCCTGGCGGCCGCGGCCCTGGCGGCCGCCCCCGCGGCGGCGCAGACCATCGCCATCACCGGCGGCACGGTGCACCCCGTCTCGGGGCCGGCCATTCCCAACGGCACCGTCATCATCCGCGACGGCCGCATCGCCGCGGTGGGCGGCGCGGGCACGGCGATCCCCGCGGGCGCGCGGCGCATCGACGCCACCGGGATGTGGGTGACGCCCGGGCTCATCGAAAGCAACACGCAGCTGGGCCTGCGCGAGATCGAGGGGCTCTCCGAGACCAACGACGCCGAGATCCGCAACGTGCTGGAGCGGATCGAGACGCAGGACCAGGTGCAGGCGGCGTTCATCGTCACCGAGGGGCTGAACCCGCGCAGCATGGTGATCCCGGTCACCCGCATCATGGGGATCACCACCGCCGTCACCCGCCCGGCCGGCAGCCTGATCTCGGGGCAGGGGGCCATCATCGACATGGCGGGGAGCCGGGTCGAGGAGATGACCGTCGTGTCGCCGGTGGCAATGTACGCCAGCATGAGCCAGAACGCGCGCAGCGCCGTGGGGGGGCCGCGTTCGGCCATCGCCATGCGCCTGCGCGAGGTGCTGGAGGACGCGCGCGCCTACGCCCGCAACCGGCAGAACTTCGAGCGCGGCGCCACGCGCGAGTTCTCCGTCAGCCGGCTGGACCTGGAGGCCCTGCAGCCGGTGCTGGCGGGACGGCAGCCGCTGGTGCTGGAGGCGCATCGGGCCAGCGACATCCAGCTCGCCCTGCGGCTGGCGGACGAGTACGGCATCCGCCTCATCATCTCGGGGGGAACCGAGGCGTGGATGGTGGCCGGCGACCTGGCCCGCGCCCGCGTGCCGGTGGTCACCCGGGTGCTGAACAACCTGCCGCAGAACTTCGAGTCGCTGGGCGCCACGTACGAGAACGCGGCCCGGCTGCGGCGGGCGGGGGTGCAGGTGGCCATCACCAGCGGCGAGACGTGGAAGGCGTACACGCTGCGGCAGGAGGCCGGCAACGCGGTGGCCTACGGGCTGCCCTGGGAAGAGGCGCTGCGCGCCGTGACGCTGTACCCGGCGCAGATCTTTGGCGTGGCGGACCGCTACGGCACGCTGGAGCCGGGGAAGGTGGCCAACGTCGTCGTGTGGAGCGGCGACCCGCTGGAGCTGCTGACGGACGTGGAGCACGTGATCATCCGCGGCCGCGAAGTCCCGCTGGTGAGCCGGGAGACCATGCTGCGCGACCGGTACATGAACCTGGACGAGAACGTGCGGACGTACCCGCGGCCGTAGGGCGGGAGGAAGTGCGAAAGTGCGAAAGTGCGTGAGTGCGTGGGTGCGTGAGTGCGTGAGTGCCTGGGTTGCGTGAATGGGAGGCTGGCCCTTCACCCCTTCACCCCTTCACCGCGTTTCGGTGGATGCGGATCGCCCCCGCGGACCCAGGTGTCCGCGGGGGCGGTTTGCGTGTAGACGGTCCGGGACGTGCAAGGCGGCGGAGGATGCAGAGCCGGGAGCGAGCAGCGCGCCCGGCTCGCTGCGTTCCCAGCGACCGCCGCTCATGACCAGCCCTGCCCGCGGGCCGCTGCGCCTGCTCGTCTGCATCCTTCTTCCGCTCGCGCCGGTGGCCGCCCGGCCGGACGCGGCCCCGGCGCAGGGGCACGCCCGGGCAGATACCGTCGTCGAGGCGCTGGTGCTGAGCGGGGGCGGCTCGCGCGGGCTGGCGCACGTAGGCGTGGTGCTCGGGCTGGAGCAGCTGGGCCACGACCCGGACCTGGTGGTGGGCACCAGCATCGGCGCGCTGGTGGGCGCCCTGTACGCGGCCGGGTATCCCCCCGAGGAGATCGAGCGGCGCGTGACGGAGGTGGACTGGGGCGAGATCTTTACCCCCGCTCCGCTGCTGGCCGGACCGGACCGCGAGGCGCGGTATCCGCTGCTGCTGTACGACCTGCAGACCGACACGCTGCGCTTCAACCGGGGCTTCATCCCCCAGTGGCGCATCAACCGCCTGCTGGTGCGCCTGCTGTTCGATGCCGAGGCGCGCAGCCGGGGCGACTTCGACCGGCTGGCGCGCCGGTACCGCGCGGTCGCCGCGGACCTGCGCACCGGCGAGCCCGTGGTGCTGGCCCGCGGCGACCTGGCCCTGGCGGCGCGCGCCAGCATGGCGGTGCCGGGGGTGTTCGCCCCCGTGGTGTGGGACGGGCGCAGCCTGGTGGACGGGGGGATCGCCAGCAACGTCCCCACCGAGGTGGCGCGGCGGCTGGGCGCTACGCGCGTGATCGCGGTGGACGCCAACCGTGCCGACCCCGGCACGGTGAGCCGGAGCGCCCCGGCGGTGGCGGGCCGCGCCGTTCAGCTCCTGCAGGCCAACGCGGACCGCGGCGACCCGCCCCCCGACGTGCTGGTGGTCCCCCGGCTGGACCCCACCTTCTACGGAATCACCTTTCCGGCGGACCCGGAGCCGCTGTTCCGCGCCGGGCGCGAGGCGGCGCGGCAGGCGCCGCCCGCGGCCCGCCGCCGGCCGGCCCCTCGCCCCCTCCCTTCGCCGCCGCGTGCATTCGGAGCCCTGCGCGTGGAGGCGCCGGACTCGGCGAGCGCCGCCCTGGCGCGCCGCGTGTTCCGGGGGATCGCGCCCGGCGCGTACGACCCCGCGCGGGTGCTGAGAGCGGTGGACCGGCTGTACACGACGGGGCTGTTCGAAGGCGTCTGGCCGCGCGTGGAGAACGGCGCGGGCGCCGATGCGGCGCCGGACCTGGTGGTGCGCCTGGATGCCATCCCCAGGCTCTCGCTGGCCGGGTCGGCCGGGTACGACACCGACCGCGGCGGGCGGTTCTGGGGCGCATTGCAGCGCCACGGCAGCGTTCTCGGCGCGCCGTCGGTGACCACGGCCGCGGCCGCGCTGGACCCCCTGCGGCAGTGGGCATCCCTCTCGGTGCAGGTGCACGGCGTCCGCGTTTCGCCGCTGGTGTGGAGCGCGGGCGCGCACTGGAGCGAGGTGGACGTGCGCCCCGAGGCGGAGGACGCGCCGGCCGGCGACACCGACGTACGGCGGGTGGGCGGATGGGCGGGGGTGGAGCTGCAGCAGCTGCTGGCCGAGCGCGTGGGCTCCGCCGTGCTGCGCGCGGAGCGGGTGATGGTGGAGGATGGAGACGCCGGCTTTTCCGCCGGACCTCACCTTCGCATCGCCGCGCCGCAGGCCGACTACCCGCTGGTGGGGGTGCCGTTCGTGGCCGAAGCCGAGGCGCGGTGGGGACAGGTGGCGTACCGGCGGGCGGCGGCCCGCGGGTCGCTGGCGCGGCGGGTGGGCCGGCTGCAGCTCGCCGCGGTCGGCCATGCCGCGGCGGTCAGCCGCGCGGCCCCGGTGGACGTCCACCCCGCCCTGGGCGACGAGCACGCCATGCCCGGCCTGCGCTGGGGCGAGGGGCGCGGCCCGGCCCTGCTGCTGGCCGGCGTCGACGCGGCACATCCGATCCAGATGCGCTGGCACGCGCGAGCCCGGCTCCGCTCAGGCGCCGTCGCACGGACGGCGGCCGGGCTGGCCGGCGCGCGGTGGATCACCGGCGTGGAGCTGGGGGCCATGCGATCCACCCCGTTCGGCGCCGTCAGCGTGGCCGCGGGGCTCAACAGCCGCCGCGAAGGCCAGGTCATCCTGGACCTGGGCCCGCGCTTCTGATCGCAAGAACGCGATCGCCAGGAAGTGCCGCAGCCCCGTTCGGCCTGGTGCCGGAGGGGCTGCCTTGCGCCCATCCCGTGCAGAGCCCGCCGCCGCACCTTATGTCGCCAGGTCGCGGGCCCACTCTCCGAGCCCCCTTTGGCTCAGAATGACAGCCTCGCGAGACCCGATACGACAGCGGGCCGGGACCACGCCCGGTCCCGGCCCGCCCTCAGTGCTCAGTCAGCGACCGCACTTCCGCACTTCCGCACTTTCGCACTTTCGCACTTTCGCACTTTCGCGCTTCCCCCCTACCGGCACTCCTCGCTCACCACCTCCCCCTCGATCACGACGGCGCACACGTGCGAGGTGTACTCGAACGGGTCGCCGTCGAAGACCACCACGTCGCCGTCCTTGCCGCGCTCCAGCGAGCCCACGCGGCGGTCCTGGCCGATGACGCGGGCGGCGTCGATGGTGATGGTGCGAAGCGCGTCTTCCATCGACAGCCCGTTGGCTGCGGTGATAGCGGCCTCGAAAAGGACCACGCGGGTCTTGGGGACATAGCCCTCGAACCCGCTCTGCAGGGCGACGGTGATGCCGGCGTCGCGCAGCCGGCGGGCGGTCTCCAGCGTGGCGCCGCTGGTCTCGCCGCCCAGGCGCACCATCGAGGGGTGCAGGATCACCGGGACGCCGGCCCGGCGGATCTCGTCCACCACCAGGTAGCTTTCCGCCGCGCCGTCCAGCACCAGGTCGAACCCGAACTCCTCCCGCAGCCGCAGCGCCGCCAGGATTTCGGGAACGCGCTGCGCGGTGATGAGCGCCGGCACCTCGCGGTTCAGCACCCGGGCCAGCACCTCCAGCCCCAGGTCCCGGCCGCCGGAGCCCTCGCCGCCGGCGCCACC
>JAHWJJ010000174.1 GCA_019348475.1 Gemmatimonadota bacterium
CCAGGGGTTTTTGGGGGAGGTGCGAGCCTGAGCGAGCGGAGGGGGCGCGGCGTGGTGCGCGCCAGCGGGGTAGTCTCTCCGCCATTCGGAAGTGCCATCCTGGCGGTCCCCTCACCCCGCGCCGGCCGAACGCCCGTCCACCTTCGCCGCCCTCCTGACACTCTCCAGTCTGAGATCCTTCCCGCCCCGTCTGGACAATCGCTCAAAACAGCTGTAGCGGGGTATCAACGGTACACATGTTGCCAGCGCACGAAGAAGCTTGACCACTACATGTAGTGCCGCTACCTTGCATGTCCGCTAGATGTGGTGCACGGGTCCGGCCATCCCCGGCCGCTGCCCGGATCCCGCGAAACCGTTGCAGGACCTTCGTTTTTTCGCCGTACGCCGTCGATCCGAAACCGCCAGCACCAGGAGTCCCCAGGATGAACCCTCCCTCCACCGCCGCCACCACGGCCCCCGTACCCGGCGTGAACCTGCCCCGCGCCGAGCTCAGCGACAACGCCCGCATCGTCCTGGCCAAGCGCTACCTGCGCAAGGACGAGAACGGCAAGCCCGTGGAGGAGCCGGAGGAGATGTTCTGGCGCGTGGCCCTGACCATCGCGCGCGCGGACGCCAAGTACGGCGCCGGCGAGGCGGAGGTGCACGCGCTGGCCAGGGAGTTCTACCTGCTGATGACGCGCCGCCTGTTCGAGCCCAACTCGCCCACGCTGATGAACGCGGGGCGGCCGCTGGGCCAGCTGAGCGCCTGCTTCGTGCTTCCCGTGGAAGACGCGCTGAGCAACGGGCAGAGCGGCGTGTACGACACGCTGCGCTCCATGGCGGTGGTGCACCAGTCCGGCGGCGGCACCGGCTTCTCGTTCAGCCGCATTCGCCCCGAAGGCGACATCGTCCGCAGCACCACGGGGGTGGCCAGCGGGCCGGTGAGCTTCATGAAGCTGTACGACGCGTCCACTGAGGTGGTAAAGCAGGGCGGCACCCGCCGCGGCGCCAACATGGGCATTCTGCGGGTGGACCATCCCAACATCGAAGAGTTCATCGACTGCAAGCAGGACATCACGCAGATCACCAACTTCAACATCTCGGTCGCCATCACCGACGCCTTCATGCGCGCGGTGGAGCGGGGCGAGGAGTACGAGCTGGTGAACCCGCGCACGAAGGAGGTGATCGGGAAAAAGGACGCGCGGCACATCTTCGACAAGATCGTGCAGAACGCGTGGCGCACGGGCGAGCCGGGGGTGTTCTTCATCGACCGGGCCAACTTCTACAACCCCGTCCCGCACCTGGGGTCGTACGAGGCCACGAATCCGTGCGGCGAGCAGCCGCTGCTGCCGTACGACGTGTGCAACCTGGGCTCGGTGAACGTGGGCGCGTTCTTTCGCGAGGACGTGCCGGCCACGGCGGACTGGTCGGAGCGCATCGACTGGAAGGAGTACCGCCGGGTGGTGCACCTGTCGACGCACTTTCTGGACAACGTGATCGACGCCAACAAGTACCCGCTGGACGAGATCACCAACCTGGCCCACAACATCCGCCGCATCGGCCTGGGGGTGATGGGATACGCGGACCTGCTGGTGCGCCTGGGGATCGCCTACAACAGCGACGAGGGCGTGGAGGTGGGCCGGCGCATCATGGACTTCATGGACGCCGAGAGCAAGGCGGCGTCGGAAAAGCTGGCGGAGACCCGCGGCGCCTTTCCCGAGTGGGAGCGCAGCATCTGGGGGCCGGACGAGACGGCCGCCCGCGCGCCCAACGGCGAGCGCATCCGCCCCATGCGCCGGCTGCGCAACTGCAACGTGACCACCGTGGCGCCCACGGGCACCATCTCCATCTTCGCCGGGTGCTCGTCGGGGATCGAGCCGCTGTTCGCGGTGGCCTTCATGCGCAACCAGGCGGGCGCGCTGATGCCGGACGTGAACGAGGACTTCGTGAAGGCGGCAAAGCAGGGCGGCTGGTACAGCGACGAGCTGATGGAGCGCATCGCCCGCGAGGGGCACATCCACTTTCCCGAGGTGCCCCAGGCGGTGCAGCGCGCGTTCTCTACCGCGCACGACATCACCCCCGAGTGGCACGTGCGGGCGCAGGCGGCGTTCCAGGAGCACTGCGACAGCGCCATCAGCAAGACCACCAACTTTCCCAACGACGCCAGCGTAGACGACGTCCGCAAGATCTACGAGATGGCGTTCAACCTGGGGTGCAAGGGCGTCACGGTGTACCGCGACGGCTCTCGCGACGGCCAGGTGCTTTCCACCGGCGCCACGAAGACGCCGGCGCAGGTGGCGGAGGACGCGGCGAAGGTGAACGCGGCCGAGGCGGAGCTGGCCGAGGCGCGCGAGCGCATGGCCAAGCTGGAGCGCGAGATGTCGCGCCTGCGCGTGGAGCTGAGCCAGGCCGAGCACCAGAGCCAGCAGGTGCGCCGCCAGAAGCGCTCGCGCCCCAACGTGCTGCGCGGCACCACGCGCAAGATGGGGAGCCCGCTGGGCGACGTCTACGTGACCATCAACGAGGACGAGGCCAACCACCCGTTCGAGGTGTTCGCGGCGCTGGGCAAGGCCGGCAGCGTGGCGATGGCGGACGTGGAGGCGATCGGGCGGCTGATCTCGCTGGCGCTGCGCTTCGGCATTCCGGTGAACGAGGTGTACCAGCAGCTGCGCGGCATCAGCTCCGACCGGGCGGTGGGCTTCGGCGAGAAGAAGGTGCTGTCGGTGCCCGACGCCATCGCCCAGGCCATCGGGCTGCGCGAGCGCGAGAAGGCGGGCGTGCAGCAGGAGCTGATCCCCGAGGCGGTGGGCGGGGCCACGGAGGTGGTGGACCTGCCCGAGAGCCTGGAGCAGGTGTCGCTGCCGCTGCACGGCTTTGAGATCGAGGCGCAGACCTTCATGGGCACCTGCCCCGACTGCGCCAGCCAGCTGGAGTTCGCCGAAGGCTGCAAGAAGTGCCACGCCTGCGGGTATTCCGAGTGCGGGTGAGGGGGGAGTCGGAAATCTGAACGACGGAGGTTCTGATGGCGAAGGACGCGCCCGGGATGCGGGGAAACCGCAGCCGCAACGAGACCGGGGAACTGCGCCAGAAGCGCGGTGACACGCTGGCGGGAACGATTGAGGCGCAGTACGGGGTTGATCTCGGCGTTCGGAGTGATTGCCGCCTGGACACGCTGCGTGATCGCACAGGCGAGACCAGCATCGCCGGTATCATTGAAAAACTCGGTCGCTCGTAGTGGGTGGTGTGGGGTGGGGGGAGGGTCTCCGGGAAACCGGCGGCCCTCCGATCCTCCTTCCTCTGTCCGAGATCTTTGGCGTACGGTCCGTGGCAAGTTCTCGATCGGATCGGGAAAGAGGAGGTGACGATGCGTACCGCTGTCGAGTTGCCCAAGCGGGTCAAGGCGTTTCCGCAGTTGAGGTTCATGGGGAGCAAGTACCGGCTGCTCCCGTGGATTCACGATGTCCTCGGCGAGTTGTCCTTCGATAGCGCACTCGACGGATTTTCGGGCTCCGGGAGCGTCGCGTATCTGCTCAAGTCGATGGGGAAGCAGGTAACGGCCAACGACCGCCTGCGCTTCAGCCACGAGATCGCGACCGCCATCGTCGAGAATCCCGGTGTCGTGGTTGCTCCGGAGGATATGGAACTGCTGCTTCGGGCCAATGCGGATAAGCGTGACTTCATCCAGCGCACTTTTCGTGGGATCTTCTTCGAAGAGGCGGACCTGGCGTTTCTCGACCTCGTCTGGAGCAACCTTCCGGCGCTGGATGACCCTTACAAACGCGCGCTAACGCTGGCGGCGCTCATTCGCTCCTCAGTGAAGCGGCAGCCGCGCGGCGTGTTCACCGTGGCTGGCGATCCTGAGCACTACAAGGACGGCCGGCGGGATCTGCGGCTTTCGCTGCGGGAGCACTTCGTGGAGCAGGTGGATACGTACAACCTCGCGGCTTTCGACAACGGACGTGCGAACCACGCGTTCCACGGGGACGTGTTCGATGTCGATCCGAAGGGAATCGATCTGGTCTACCTGGATCCGCCGTACGTGCCCCGGGCCGACGACAACTGCTATGTGAAGCGCTACCATTTTCTAGAGGGACTGGCGACCTACTGGGAAGGAGCGGAGTTCACCGAGCGGAGCCGCGTTAAGAAGCTCAAGAAGCCGTATACGCCGTTCTCGTATCGGCGGGACGCGACGGATGCATTCGACCGTCTGTTCAGGCAATTCGCGGACAGCATCATCGTGCTGTCGTATTCATCCAACGGCTTTCCGGATCTGTCCACGCTCGTGAGTCTGATGGGCCGCTATAAGAAGGTCGTGGAGGTACAGGGGCGGGATCACCGGTATCATTTCGGCACGCACGCCAACGTGGAGCGCAATCAGGTGACGGAGTATCTGATCGTGGGACAGTAGGGTGAGGCGCCACCGACAGACGGCGGACGAAATCCTCTCCGCGCTGACGGCCGTCGAAACCTCTTGGCGCGACGCGCACTCCGATGCGGTGATCGGGATCATCCAGTCGATCCCGGATCGGGACGCATATGGCCCCGCCGACGTCGAAGCGCTACTCGCCACCGACTTCACGGCGGGGCTCACGGCGGTTCGGCTGCTGCTGGATATGTCAAAAGATGAGTTCGAGCCGGCGTTGCGGCTTGCAGTAGGGGGCGGCGCCATCGGTGTGAAGCGGTTTGGCAGTCATCGATCCGACTACGTCAAGGCGCTGCTGGACCTTGGGGTGGCGGAGGCGCTCCAGGCTCTCCACTCCACACCCGTTACGTGGCGAGACATCCTGGTCGAGCGGCTGAAGGGCGGGCGGGGGAGTGCCATTAAGGGCCAAGCCCGCGGACGCTCGCTGGAAGACTTTGCCGAAGTGCTGGTGCGTCGGGTTTTCGGAAAACGCTTCGATGCCCGTTGCCGGTTCGTGGGTGCCAAGGGCACCAGCACGGAGAAGGCGGATTTCGCCATTCCGTCGCGCAATGATCCGGGCATTCTGATCGAGGTGAAGGCGTACGGTGCAACCGGGAGCAAGCAGACGGATGTGCTGGGCGATATTGCCCGGATCGTGGAGCAGAAGCGCCACGACACGGATCTCCTGCTGATTACGGACGGCACCACCTGGCGAGCCCGCCAGAACGACCTGCGGAAGCTCGTCGCCATGCAGAACGAGGGGTTGATCGCCCGCATTTATACGCGGTCCATGGGCGAGGAACTCGAGCGCGACCTGCAGGACCTGAAGAGCGAGCACGCGCTCTGACGCTATCGGGCGGCTGATCTCGCTGACGTTGCGCTTCGGCATCCCGGTGAACGACGTCTACAGCCAGCTGCGCGGCATCTCGTCGGACCGCGCCATCGGCTTCGGCGACAACAAGGTGCTCTCGGTGCCCGACCCGATCGCCCAAGCGCTGGGGCTGCGCGAGCGGGAGAAGGCCGGATCCGGCGGTGTGATATAAAGGAGTCTCCGGCGTGTCGGGGGCTCCTTGCTTTTCAAGTGACACCCTGCGGCCTCGGCCTGGATGACGATGCGTGACAAGAGGTTTACCCAGCGCTCGATGACGCTCAGCCCGGGCACGGCGATGATGTGCGGCTGGGAGCGGTTTCCTCCGGAGTTCCGGCGGCCCCCTCGCCACTATACAGAAGACTGCGCAGGTCCGTTCGATTGCAATGCGGCAGAATCGGAGTGCCAAAGCTTGCGAGATAGGTTGCCGTTCCTCATATTGCCTAATCTCGTCAACGGCACCCCCGATCCCGTTCTGGAGTCGAGATCGTCTGATGGATGCTTCGCAGTACTCCCTAGAACTACCAGCCAATCATCGTCGCATGGTAACATACGCATCCGCCAGCATCACCGAAGCGTTTAATTCGATGCTGCGCACTGACTACATTTCACTCAATGACACTGAAAAGCTTGCTCGGCTTTCCCATTACTATGTTGATTACTTCAACCTTCTGCCGGAGATCCTCTCTGACACTGATCAACTGATTGTCGGACGGCGTGGAACTGGGAAGACGACGTTGTTGTACCGCGCGTTGGTCGCATGCATGGATTCGTGGCGGCCCGATTACCATGAATTTAATGCGCCGAAGAGCCGAACCTTGGGCATCTATGTTGATCTCAGCAAGTGTCAGTCACTGGATAGTTCAACCGATTCAGACTTCATCGAGTTTGAACACGCTTTTGTAAGTGAGGTCTGTGATTCTATTACTGATCAGCTCACCCGCTTTTGGCCTGGGCTGTCCAGTGAGCCCGGGTGGTTCAGTCGCCTGTTCCGCGCGGCAGAGAATCGGAAGGCTGTCGAGGTAAAGGCCGTTCTTGACCGAATCAGCGTTTTACTCCAACAAGGCTTGCCGCGTGTAGTAGACCGTGCGAGCCCGGTTCAGTCCAAGGAGTCGAGCACACTCTCTGTCGGCCAATCAGATGAACTTTCAGTAGATGTTGGCGAGAAGTTGGCTGTAGGCGCCAAGGGAGGCGATACGAGCCAGGAAACAACAGTATCGGAAAAGAGCTATTCCACGAAGACGAGCTACCGACTTACTGTCGCAGATATTTTGCGAATCTTGGGCGAACTTAAAGAGAAGGCGGGGTTGGCCGCCACCTACATCTTCATAGACGAGTATTCAGCACTTTCTACCGATTTGCAGCGTCGGTTCTCGACGCTGTTGAAAAAGCTTCTGGGTTCGCATGCAGGCGTGTTCGTGAAGCTCTGCGCGATCACAGACAAATATACGCTTGGTAGTTCAATCATTCTCCAGCGCGATCTATTCGAACTCTCATTAGATCTAGATGCTTTTGTGGAGCGATCGGGTACACTCGGGAGTGCAATGGAAGGGCTCCGGGATTTCGCGGAGAGCATTGTGTCGGCAAGATTGGAAGCTTACGACTGTCCCAGACCAGAAGATATCTTCGATGATCCAGACGGTGCGTGGGTCAGCCTTAGCAGATCAGCGATGGGGGTTCCGCGTACGCTGGGAATCGTTCTGAAGCAAGCATGGAATTTATCCCAACAGGGGCGACGTTCTAAGCGTATACGACGTACAGATCTGGCCTTCGGGATTCGGTATGCATCCACCGCGTACCTAAACCAGTTGCTGGGTGCAGCCCGCGACGGTGTTGCAGTGCCTGCATTTCACATTGACATGTGGACGGCTCTTTTGGATCGTGCTCAGCAGGAGCGCGACAAGGCTCCGGAGGTCGCCGCTAGCCACTTCCTCATTGCACCGAAGTACGAACACATGTTGAGTGTCCTTAACATGTTCTTTTTGGTGCACCTGTTGACTAAGGGACGTACCACGAAGAAGGAGCGGCTGGCGCGGAGTCTCTATTGCTTCGAGTTCGGTATGTGCGAGGAGCATGGTTTGGGCTTCGCTACAGATCGCAATATGCTCCGACAACAACGGTTTGCTTATGATAAGGTGCTTCAACCGTTCGAGAAGTTTTTCGGTTTCACAGCGGAGGCGACGTTTCGCTGTTCGACATGTGGACAAGTCTATCGAGAGAGCGAGTTGTCAGTGGCCGGAATGCAACTCATGTTCTGTCCCCGCGACCGCACGGACTTAGTCGCCCAAGGAGGTGGACGTGAGGGTGAGGCATTCACTGAGGAAGAAACAAAAATCATTGGAACTATGCGGTCGGCCGCTAAGGAGGATCACGTTCTGGCTCGGCAAGTGGCTGATGATGTAGGGTGCTATGTCCAAAAAGTATCCAAATTTGGTGAAAAACTGGAGCGTAATGGACTAGTGAAACGGGAACGTGATGCCGCCGACGATCGCTATTATTACTATGGCAAAGAATGACGCTGCTCCAGTCTTGAATTGCATGGCGCCTGCAGTTTAAACGTTCTGCTTGGCGCCGTCGAACCTTTGGCGCAATCGAGTGCTATGATCTGTTAAGCCTCCGCACCACCTCCACCGCGCCAACGCTTGTACACGTTCATGCACACCACTCTCCCGCGCCGTAGAGCACCTCCCAGAACTTGCCGCGGCGCTTGATCTTGTAGCCGGGCTGTGGAGCAGCGGCGGGAGCTTCGGGTTGGCGCTTCTTGGCCATCATAGCCTCCGATCCTCTTGACCCGTGGCGCCCGGCAGGGCTACCGTTGTGGTGCGGGCGTTGGATCGGTCGCGAGAGAGGCTGGCCGGTTCTTCTTGGCGGGAGAGCGGCCAGCCTTGCTTTTCGCCCTGCGTGGTATCACCGTAATACCGACGAGGCCGATCTGTCAACGCTGTGATACCAAATCCCGATGGACTTCAAAGCTGCCGCTGACGTGCTCCTCAGCACCCAGCCTGTGAGCGCGATCGAGATTGCCGAGCGGCTCGGGAAGGAGCCGCACACGATCCGCCGCGCGCGGATGAGCGGGCCGAACGCGCGCTCGGCGCCGAAGGGGTGGGACGCCGTGGTGGCGGACCTGGCGGAGAAGCACGCGGATGAGTTGGAGCAGCGAGTCTCGCAGCTGCGACGCCTCGCGAAGCAACTACGCGGGTAATGCGGCCCACTCAACGGCAGTCTCTAAATGCGGCTGACGCGAAAACTTCTGGACGCATGGTATTCGGCCGGCCTGGAGATAAATCGGTCGATGCGGCTTACGCCGATTGCCAAACGCAATCAGAACCGCGCGGATGAGCCGCGTAGGGAAAGGAGGTGGGTATGGGTAAGCTCGTGTTCGGAATGAACCAGTCCCTGGACGGCTACGTCGACCACATGGCGTTTGCGCCAGGCCCCACGCTCTTCCGCCACTTCATCGAGGAGGCTCAGGGGCAGGCGGGCAGTGT
>JAHWJJ010000008.1 GCA_019348475.1 Gemmatimonadota bacterium
ACCGCAGGTCGTCCGCCAGCAGCCGCAGGCAGCCGTGGGTGGCCGCGGTGCCCACCGACGCCTCGTCCGGGGTCCCGTGGATCAGGTACCCGTCGCCCAGCTCCAGCTTGTAGGCACCAAGGACGGCTGGCACCTGCCGGTTCGCCGTGCCGAACGGGGGGACGAAGACGGTGCCGTCGATGACGATCTCCTCGTCGGGCGGAATGATCTCCACCCCGCGGGCGCCCGTCAGGCGGACCACGTACCGGCCGCGGACGGCAAGGCGGCTGCCGTCCCGGAGCGGCGTTTCGCGCGCCGGCGAAAGGGCGACCACCAGGTAGCCCAGCTTTCGGCCCAGCTCCGCGTAGTGCCAGTCCGGCGGAACCCAGACGGGGCTCTCCGCCTTCGCGCGGACCACGCGGCGCCCCTGCGGCGTCTGGAACCGCCACCGGCGCCCCTCGTGCTCCAGCACCTCGCCCGTGCCGATGCCGACGGGCGCGGAGCGCAGCGTGTCGTTCCCATCCATCAGCCACAGCCGCCGGTCCAGCAGCGAGACCACCACGCGCAGCCCGGACGCCGCCTCCGCCTCGGCGCGCGCCCGCGCCCAGGCCAGGCTGTCGCCGAGCGTGCGCGGAACGGCCGGCGGTCCCCCGCGGTCGCGGCTGGCGGAGTCCGCGGCCGGCAGCGGGCCCGGGTTCGCGGCCTGGGCCGCCGCGCAGGGCGCCAGCAGCGCCAGCAGCAGGACGGCCGCGGCCTGCGGCGTGGCACGGCGCGCCGTATGAACCGGGATCATTCCCCGCTCCCCTTCCAGCGACGCGCGCCGGAGGCGGTCCGCCCCTCCGGCGCGCCCGCGTGCATCAGTTGCCGTCCTTGCGCACGGGCATCCGCTCGCGCTGCATGGGCGTGCCCGCGCGGTCCGGGACCACGCGCCAGATCGCGCCCGTCCCCGGCACCTCGTTGTACGGCGGCTTGCCCTGCTGCGTGAGCGACATGTCGATGCGCACCACGCCGTAGTCCACGATGTACATGGCGCCGTCGGGCCCGAACTTGACGTTGAACGGCCGGTCCAGCCCGCGGCCCTGCGCCCCCTGCCCCGAAGCCGGGCCGGGCTGCCGGTTGGAGGCGAACGCGTGCAGCGCGCCGGTGGACGGGTCCAGGTGCACCACGCGGTACCCCGCGGGCTCCTTGCCCCGCAGCGGGTTGGTGGGCGGCGCCAGGTCGCCCCACTCGGCGACGAACAGGTGTCCCGCCATGGGCCCCCACGAAGCGGGCGCCACGTCGAGCATGGAGGGCGACGAGTTGATCGGGTGCCGCCCCACCACCACGGACGGGTCCGGCGGGGTCAGGCCGCTGGCCGCGTGGTCGATCAGGAACCCGAGCGTCTTGCCCTGCGGCTGCCCGTTGACCACGACCATGGCCTGCAGCGAGTCCGGCGGCTCGTACTGCGGGCGCGTGAGCGGCTGGCGGCCGGCCGAAAAGTCGGGGACGCCGTACCACATCCCCTCGCGGATGCGCAGCGTGGCGTCGATGTCGTCGTTCACCGGACGGGAGCCACGGACGTCGTAGCCGTTCTCCGCCGCGAACATCTCGCCGGTCTGCCGGTTCCAGGCCAGGCCGATGAGGTTGCGGAACCCCCACGCGTACGGCCGGATGGTCGCTTCCGCGTTCATCGGGTCGAAGGCCAGGATGGACCCGCCGCACTTGTTGGTCCCGGCGATTCGCTGGCCCGGCTGCGTCTGGGTGCCGAAGGGGACGTAGGCGCCGGTGGTCGCCATGTCGGTGGTGTCGTCCTTGGTGCGGAAGTCCGGCGTCCGGAAGTTGCGCCCGGTAAGGACGATGTCCCGGCAGGGCGTGGGGTGGACGCGCGGGCTCTTCGCCACCCAGGGCGCGATCGAGGGCCCGATGACGCCGGCGTTCCCCGCCGGCCCGACCGCCACGTACATCCGCCCGTCGGGGCCCATCTGGATGTCGTTGATCTGGTGCTCGGCCTGGCTGTCGATGATGCCGTCGAAGACCCTGGTCACCTGCCCGTCCATCGACACCCGCGACACCGCCCCGGTCAGGTCGGCGGCCCGGTGCGTGATGTAGAACGAGCCCCGGTGCCACGTCAGCCCCACCAGCGCGACGTTCACTCCGCTCCCCGCGAGGTCGCCCGTCACGGGGGTCACCCGCCCCTGCTCCACCCGGACGATGCGGATGGGCCGCTTCTGTTCCGGGAACAGCGCGCCGCCGGCCTCCGCCACGTACATCCGGCCCTGGTCGTCCCACGCCAGCCCGGTGGGAAAGTTCAGCCCGTCGGCCACCTTCTCGATCCGGAAGCCCTCCGGGACCTGGACCACGGGCGACTGCGCCGCGAGGCCGGCCGGCCCTCCGGTGGCGGCGACCAGGAACGAAGCGGCAATCGGCTTCAGCCGGGGTGGCAACAGGGACATGGCTCTCCTCCCAGAGACGGGTGAGTGCAAGGGGCTGCACGGCCGGTCCCTGTGCGGATACCGGCGGGCGGGGCCGCGGTGCAAGACATATTCCCTGTCACGGAATCTGCAACAGTCCGGCGTGCTCTTGTCCATCTGTCGCAGGGGAGGCGTGCTCCCGGACGATGGTGTCCGCCGGCGCCCCGCTCACCGGAACCGCCGTCCCGCCCAGCCGAGCAGGCATGATGCCGGCGTGTCGCGCCCCGCCATCAGCTGCGCAACCTGCTCCGACTCCGCCGTGGTCGCGAGCACCGGAACGCCGGCCGAGTCAGGGTCGATGCCCGCCCGCCTCAACACGCGCTCCACCGAGTCCACCAGCAGCCAGTCGCAGGGATGCACGCTCTGGTAGCGGCGCGCCGCCGCGGCGAACCCCGACGCGGGCACCAGCAGGACCAGGACGGCGACGCCGGCCGCCGTCCACGTCCGGCGCTTCGATGCGGTGTTCCAGAATCCCATGATCCGGCTCAGGGCGACGTGCCGGTGGCCCGGTAAAAAGGATCCGGAGCAGGTGTGCCCCGGGGGCAAGGCCCGTACCTGACGCAAACGTGCAACAGATCCGCCCGGAGTTCGTGGTGTGTGGCATTCCTCCCAGGTTCGGGAACCATTCCCCGAGCCCGGTGCATTCACAGGGGTTCGCACTGGATCGTGACGGCCCGGCGCGGAGGGCGGGCTTCGTGGTCGCCGAGCCACACGCCGAGGTACGCCGGATGCTCAAGATGGGGCACGATATGATGTGACGGTGCCGGCGCGATTCAGTGCTCCTCCTCAAATCGAGCGGGTGGTCGCACGCAGGGTGCGGATCGCGGCGCGGGCTGCATCGTGCCCAGCGTCGGGCCGGGTCACGGCGGGTGATCGAGGGCGCGAAGGCTACGCATGGGCGGCGGACGCGCAGACCGTGTTTCAGCCGCCGCGGGCTCCAGCGCAAGGGATGTTATGACAGCCATGAGAAGATGGACCGTCCGGCGTGCGGTGCCACTGGGCATCCTCGCCTCGCTGGGCCTCGCCGGGACCGCCGCGGCGCAGGGGCGCGATACGGCCGCCGTGCGGCTGGCCGGGCGCGAGGCGTGGCGCACCGACTTCAGCCGCCGGACGGTGCCCAGCGGCGAGATCGTCTCCGGCGGGGTGAACCGGGACGGAATCCCAGCCATCGACCGGCCGCGGTTCGAGAGCGCCGCCGCCGCCGGGCGCTGGCTGGGGCGGCGGGATCCCGTGGTGGTGGTGGAGCACGGGGGCCAGGTGAAGGCGTACCCGCTCGCGATCCTCATCTGGCACGAGATCGTGAACGACGTGGTCGGCGGGCAGCCGGTCGCCGTGACGTACTGCCCGCTGTGCAACACGGCGCTGGCGTTCGAGCGCCGCTTCGACGGGCAGGTCCTGGACTTCGGGGTGACCGGGAGGCTGCGCTATTCGGACCTGGTGATGTACGACCGCCAGACGGAGACCTGGTGGCAGCAGGCCACGGGCGAGGGGATCGTGGGCCGGTACGCGGGCCGCCGCCTGGTCCGTGTCCCGTCGACGATCCTCGGCTGGTCGCAGGCGAGGCAGCTTCATCCTCGCATCACCGTGCTCTCCCGCCAGACGGGGTTCACCCGGGACTACGGCCGCAACCCGTACGTTCGCTACGACGACTGGGGCAACCGGCCGTTCGCGGATTTCTTTCCGCTCGGGGCCGACCAGCGCTTTCCCATGATGGAGCGGATGGTGTCCGTCGATCGCGGACCGGGCTGGGCGGCACCCCTCTCCCTGCTGCGCGAGCGCCGCGTTGCGCAGGCGCAGGTGGAGGGCCTGCCGTTCGTGGTCTTCTGGAGCGAGGGCGCAGCGAGCGCGGTGGACGACCGCACCACGGCGCAGGGGCGCGAAGTCGGGCAGACGGCGGTGTTCGACCGGCGGGTGGAGGGCCGGCTCCTCACCTTCACCGCCGACCGCGGCGGGTTCCGCGACCGCGAGACCGGCAGCCGCTGGGACCTCGCCGGCCGCGCCGTCTCGGGTCCGCTGCGGGGACGCCGCCTTCGCGCCGTGCCGCACGAGAACCCGTTCTGGTTCGCATGGGTGGCGTTCCGGCCCAACACGACCGTATGGAGGTGATGCGGAAGACCAGACGCCACCGCCTCGGCGTCGAGGGCCGCGCCCGGCGCTCACGGTTCTGTGTAGAGGCGAGAAGGGCGATATCCAGGTCGCGGCTAAACTCCGCTGCGCCGTACAACACGCACGCCTTGCCTCCCATCAGGAGCGCCTGCACGTTGTGCGTCCGGAGAGTAGAAAAGGACTCTGGTGATCGGGTTCGGGGTCAAGCGAGCCTCCGAGCGTCAGGAACCTGTCCCACAGCTTCGCGCTCTCCCGCCAGCGCTCCTGGGGCGTGAGCCGGTACCACTCGAGCCACTCGTCCTCGCAGGTCTCGCGCAGCACGGGTGATCCCCGGTGCTCCTGCGCACTTTGCTCCATTGGCGCCTCCCTCCTTGGACGGCCCACTCCCGGAACACGATCGGCTCGGCCCTCCCGGAACAACCGCCGCGGTGCGACCGGGAATGTCCGGAGGATGGCAAGCCGTCCGCCGGCCCGCCATCTCCCGCCCATCACTTGATTTCCTTCAGCTCCTGGTAGTCGCCGCGGGTGCGGAGCGTGACAGTGACGGGCGCGCGGCCGCGGTTGCGCCAGAACCAGCCGTGCATGCCGTCGAAGGCGGCGACCAGCTCGCCGCTTTGCGACTGCTGGGCTTGGCCCTTCTCGTAGCCGTGGTACGGCGTGCCCGGACGGTCGGCGTGCGTGTCGAAGTTCACCACGCCGCCCGCCACCGTCCATTCGAAGCTCACCCGTGCCCCCTCGCGCATCGCCAGCTTGATCTCGCGTCCCTGACCCGGCGCCAGCGCGATCTCCGTCACGTGCGAGCTGCCCGAATCCGCCGCCGGCGCGGCAGCGACGGGCGCCGCGGGCTGCGCCGTGCCCGCGCCCGCGGGGGTGGCGGCCGCCGGGGTGGACGGGGCAGCGGCCGCGCCCGCGGCTTCCTCCGCTGCAGCTTCTCTCGCCAGCGCCATCTTGACCTCGCCCATCTGCGTAAGCCCCAGCACGCGGCCAATACGCGTGGGGTCGATGGCGTACTCGGCGGGCAGGATCACCGTCACCAGCAGCACCAGGGCCACCGCGGCCGCGATCAGCGTCGACTTGATGAGCGCGCGCGACGACGGAAGCTCGCTCCGGGGCGGTACGTCTGCGTTGTACATCGATCCTCTATGCGGTCTGGGAGACGAAGAAGCCTGCGAGCTGATAGCCCATCAGCACGAACCCGGCGCACATCACGGCCACGTTCGCGGTGTAGGCGTGCCTGGCGAAGCTGTCGGTGCGGCGCCAGTAGCTCATCGCGATCAGGATCGCGCTCAGCGCCAGCAGCTGGCCGATCTCTACCCCCACGTTGAACGCGATCAGGTTGGCGATCAGCCCGTCCGGCGAGATCTCGAACTCCAGGATCTTGGTCGCCAAGCCAAAGCCGTGAAAGAAGCCGAAGATCAGCGTGGCCAGCTTCGTGTTGGGCTGCACGCCGAACCACTGCGTGAAGGCGCCCAGGTTGTCGAGCGACTTGTAGACCACCGACAGGCCGATGATGGCGTCGATGAGGTACGCGCTCACCCGCACCTCCGTCAGCACGCCCAGCAGCAGCGTGGTGCTGTGGCCGATGGCGAACAGCGACACGTAGACGCCGATGTCCTTGAGCCGATAGAGGAAGAAGATGACCCCCAGCAGAAAGAGCAGGTGGTCGTAGCCGGTCACCATGTGCTTGGCGCCCAGGTACGCGAACGGCACCAGCAGCACGCCCGAGCTTTCCTGGATGTACCCCGCGTCGCCCGACGCCACGCCGTGCGCCATCAGCGCCCCCGGCGCGGCGAGCTGCCACACGGCGGCCGCCGCCAGCAGGAACAGCAGCAGCCGGGTGCGCGCGTCCAGCGCGTGCAGGCAGGCCAGCGACAGCTTTCTCACGCTCACCTCGAAGGCTGGTTCGTTCTTCCGAGCGCCGCATGAATGGCGCTCCGGCCGCGTCGCACCACCGGTCATGGTTCGGGATGGCGCTCCCCTCCGCGCCCGCCGCAGGACCCAGAAGATCGCCGCGGCGCCCGCGAGCGGCACCAGAACCAGAATCGTGCCCGTGAGCGGCCGAGCACGGTCGCGACCGCTAACTCCAGACGCGTGGGCCAGCGGGGTCGAGCCCGCGTCCGCCATCAACGCATCCCCATCGCGGCCGGGCCGAAGGCAAATACAGCAGCAGCCGCGGTGGATGTGACCGCGGCTGCTGCATCGAAATCGATGGATTACGCTGCGACCGCCGCACCACCTCGGCCGCCCCGCGATCGCGGCGGCCCTCCAGTCGTCAAGGATGCATCAGCGGAGCACGCGGAAGAAGAGATCGAACGCGGACTTGGCCGTGGGGGTGAGGCGGGTCCGGCGCCAGGCGTCGGCGGCCTTGCGGATGACCTCCGCCCGGGTGGGGTAGGGGAAGATCGTCTCGCCGACCTTGCCCAGACCCGTGCCGGTGACCATCGCCTGGGTGAGCTGGCTGATGAGGTCGCCCGCATGCTCCGCCACCAGCGTGGCACCCAGGATCCTGTCGCTTCCGCCGTCCAGGTGCACGCGAAGGAACCCCTCGACCTCGCCGTCCAGGCGGGCCCGATCCACGTCGTGCAGGGGAACCGTGATCGTGTTGACCTCGTCTCCCGCCTCGTCCGCCTCCTGCGCCGTCATCCCCACGTGGGCCAGTTCCGGGCTGGTGTACGTGCACCAGGGCACCACCAGGTCGTCCGCCTTGCCGCGCCCGAAGAACAGCGCGTTCCTCACCACCAGGCGCGCCAGGGCGTCGGCCATGTGGGTGAACCGGTACTTCGAGGCCACGTCGCCGACCGCGTAGATGCGCGAGTTGGAGGAGCGCAGCCGCTCGTCGACGGTGATGCCCTCACGCGGGTCGAACTCCACGGCCGCGGTGTCCAGGTCGAGCGCCTCCACGTTGGGCGCGCGGCCGACGGCGACGAGCAGGTGGCTCCCCTCCACGCTCCCGGCCTCCTCCCCCTCGCGGCGGTACCGCACGCGTACGCCGTCGCCGGGGGCCTCCACCGACTCCACCTCCGCGCCGGTGCGGAGGTCCACGCCGTCGCGCTTCATCGCGGCGGCCACCACGGCGGCGGCGTCGGGGTCGTCGTGCTGCAGGATGCGGTCTCCGCCCTCCAGCACGGTCACGCGGCTCCCCAGCCGGGCGAACGCCTGCGCCATCTCGCAGCCGATCGGCCCGCACCCAATGACGACCAGGTGCTCCGGCGCTTCCGTGAGGGAGAACACGGTTTCGTTGGTCAGGTAATCCACCTCGCCCAGTCCGGGGATGGACGGCGCCGCCGGGCGCGCGCCGGTGGCGATCACGGCGGCGCGGAAGGGCAGGGAGACTTCGCCGACCCGCAGCGTGTCCGGTCCCGTGAAGCGCCCCTCTCCGATGAACACGTCCACCCCCAGCTCGTCGCGGAAGCGGCGGGCGCTGTCCACGGCGCTCATCTCCGCGCGGATGCACCGCATCCGCTCCATCACGAGCGCGAAGCTCTCCCCGCCGCCGGCCGACGGGCCGCCGAACCGCTCGGCCGCGCTCCGCGCATCCGCCCAGGCCCGCGCGGCGCGGATCATGGCCTTGCTGGGGACGCATCCCACGTTCAGGCAGTCGCCGCCCATCAGCTCCCGCTCCACCAGGGCGACGCGCGCGCCCAGCGACGCGGCGATCGCGGCGGTCACCAGCCCCCCGGTCCCGGCGCCGACCACCACCAGGTGGTAGCGGTCCGCGGGCGTCGGGTTGGGCCACTCCGGGGGATGGACGTTCTCCAGGAGCCGGCGGTTGTGCTCGTCCAGCGGGCGGGCGGCCGGCGGTACGGACCCCCGCTCCGGCGTGCGCGTCTCGGGCATCCGCCACCCCTTTCAGCGCCGTGCGCGACATTCGTGTGACCATCACCGTCACGGCCACCGAGACCGCGAGCCCCACCTCCAGCGTGGCCCAGTACGCCGCCAACCTCCGCCGCGCCGCGGAAACTCTTCGCTCGCAGTTCGGATTCGGGGGGACGGTCCTGAGCGGATGCTGCCGAGCCGGCCTTGCTTCTGCCCAGGGCTCCCGCGGAGACCTCGGCAAGGTGTTGCATCCTCCGCGCAGGCGCCCCCTCCGCTCGCTCATGCTCGTACCTCCCCCAAAAAACCCCTGGGGGAGGTTGGACGGCGGCGGGCCCGCACGAAAGGCCGCCGTGCAGTCCGCGCAGGCGGACTTTGCGGTTTTCCAGCGGCGATTCATTCGCGCCGGCGCGGCTGGCAGCCGACTCGGTAAGCCAGCGGGCCGCCCGCGGAAGGCTGGCGTCGGCTACCCGCGGCGCGAGCGGGACTTGCGCCGCGAGGTGCCCGCACGCAGCAGCAGCGCGAGCACCATGGCTCCAGCCGCGAGCTTCACGCCCCTGGAAATCGGCTTGCCCCGGCTCGCAAGTGGCGCCAGGAGCGGCCTGATCTGGGTTCCGAGCCAGAGGTTCGCCGCCATGGGCGGGGCACCGGCCCAGACGTCGTGCGTCGACGTCTCCCCGCCGCGCTCGATCCCATCCCATCCGTACGTCATCGTCGCCAGCATGTGTGGCGTGCTGTCGTCGGCGTGCGGGATGTCTCCGACCCCGCCCTGGGCGAGGAGGTCGGAAAGCGCCCGGTAGAGGGTGGGTCCGTGGGCCATGTCGCCGCGGAACGCGACCACGCCGGCGGCATCGATCACGAACTGCGCGTTGGGCAGCGTGGTGTAGGCGTGTGCGGTGGTGCCCGCCAGGTCGTCCACCAGCACCGGCCAGGGGACCCCGTCGGCCTGCCGGAAGAACGCAGCCTGTTCCCGCTTCTGCTCGTGCGCCTGGTGCGACGGCAGGTGCTCACCGGGGTGCGCCTCCCGCACGTACAGGTAGAACCACTGGGTCCGGTCACCGAACGCGGCGTGCACCTCCTTTAGTCCGTAGACGCTGCCGTGCGTCATGGGGCAGGTGGCGCTGCCGGTGATGAGCACGACGGGCCGGCCGCGCAGCTCGCTCAGCCGCCAGAGGCGCCCCTCCGTATCGCGCAGCTCGAAGTCGGGGGCGGCCTCCCCGGGAACGACGCCCTTCGGCTTGGCCGCGAGCTTCGCGTCTTTCACGAGGTACTTCGGATGGAAGTGATCGTAATTGTAGGACTCCGGGGAGTTCGGCAATTCGTTCGCGCGCGCCTCCGGGGCCATCGTGGCTTCCATGGATGCAGTCATCGGGTTTCTCCTGTGCTCGAAGTCCAGGTGCCGGCGAGCGGCACGCTTCCCGGACGCTGCACCAGGACGGCACCATCCGGACCCGCCGAGGGGGTCCGCTGCCGGGGCAAGTCGCGTACCCTGTTCCGAAAAGTGCGACAGGACGTCCGCGGGCGATTCTCCTGTTGCAGTAGCCCGGACCGAGATGATGCCGGACCGCGTAACGGACCGCGTCCTCGAAGTGATCCGCGGGCGCATCGCGCACTGGAGTCTCGCGGTGAGCCCGCTCGCGCGGCCCGTTCAGCCGATTCCCCCCGCGGGCCGGGTGATCTGGCGGCACGGGTCCGGAGCAGGCCCCGCCTCGCTTCCGCTCAGCCGGTAAAGGCGTGGCGGATGCGGTCCCAGACGGTGTGCTGGTGGGCGCCGGCGCAGCCGGCGGGGTCGGGGCGCTGGTTGAACTCCTCAGCGGTGTTCGCCACTTGCGGGAACTGGGTGCGCAGCGCGTCGGCCTCGCTCTCGGACCCGTAGCTGACCAGCAGGCGGTCACCGGAGCGGATCAGCTCGTTGTGGACGGCGAACTGCGGCTGCCCGTTCAGGATGAACTTGAGCGTGCGGCCGTTCCCCTCGGTGAGCACGGGGCCGTCGTCCAGGGCCAGGTGGTCCTTCCCCAGCCCGAAACCCAGGTTGGTGAACAGGTGCCCCCAGGTGACCCCCTGATGGTGGACGTGCGCCACGTCGGCGTTGTTGTTGTGCAGGTGCACCCGCGACTTCGGAAGCACGGTCTCGCCCATCGCGCAGCTCGCCACGTCTTCCATGTACTGGTCGGCGGACAGGTCCACCCGGCGGCCGTCCACGAACAGGGCAAAGTTCGCGTGGTAGTGCGGCGGCTGTTCCATGCGAACGAACGCCAACCGCAACGCGGCGAACGCTACCACGCCAAGCAGAACTCCCGTCAAAATCGCGGTAATCGTCTTCATCTTCAGGATTCGGAGTTGTGGGCGACCACGGATCCGTGCTCCGGCTGCCGCTCCGGTGTGTTCTTCTCGATCAGGTGTGGCCCGCGTCCCGGGGATCGCCGGGTTGTGCTCGGCGCGAGAGTTCCATGATGCCTTCCCGCCTCGCCGGATCCTCCCAGCCTCTTCGAAGTCCTGCCACATCCACGCCGGGCCTTCCGACGGCGGGGGATCGGAGGCCGATGAAAGCGGGTGCGAGAGCTCCGTCTCCAGCTCCGCCTGGCGGTGAAAATAGCCGTCCATGAAGAGCTGCGGCCAGCAGGGGGGGCCGGCGGTGCAGCCCGGTGGTGATCTCCTCGCGCACCATCCGGGTTGTCGTCGGCATCTTCCGTCCAGCCGCGCGGCATCCCGACGAGCGCGGAAGCCCATCGCGAGATGACGATGGCGAACAGGGAGGCCGTCCTTCCGCAGCACGCAGGGCTTCGCGGAGTGCCTGGATTCGGTCCGCGCGATCAGGCAGATGATAAAGCGGCCCACTGCGGCGGCTCCCTCAGTCAGGGCGCGCTGACGCGGCAGGGCACCCGTCCTGCCTTCGGAGTGGAGCCCCGCGCGATCAGCGTCCTCCCCCGCAAGGGCCCGGCACCGGCTCGCCCCAATGTTCGATCCTGCCTCCCCGCTGTTTCACCAAAATTGTGCAAACCCCCGGCCCCTGCAGAGGCCTCAAAATCGGGCATAGTTTGCTAAATTTCCCTACTGCAACACTTTAGCTGATTGCTGAGCGAGCCTCATTCGCGGTCCCGTGTTTGCTTTCGGGGACGGCACTTCGCCGCCCCGGAGCCGTGGGGCGGCGCTGCACGTGTGAACGAACGCGCGTCAGCGGTTCGGCGTCTGTGCGTGCGCCGAGCCCCACACCCCCAGAGTTCCTGTTGGAGGACCGGATGAAGCAGATCTGGACGATCGTCGCCTGCGCGGCCCTGCTGGGTGCCTGCCAGGACAACCCCGCCGGCAGCGCAGCGCCCGACCAGGCGCCGTTCACCATCGCGGGCTCGGTTGAAATCGACCCCGCCCTGACGGAGGCGCTCGCGACCGCCAGCGCCACCGACCAACTCGAGGTCATCGTGGGCTTCAACAGCGCACTGACCAGTGGCGACGTGCTCGGCGCGGCCATTCAGCAGCTGGACGCCGGCGTCATCGGCTACAAGCACCTGCCGATGGTGGCGGCGCTCGCGACGCCGGCGCAGATCAGTGCCATCCAGTCGCTGACGGGCGTGACCTCGGTGTTCCTGGACGTTCCGCTGGAACTGCTGAACGCGGAGGGCACCGGCAGCGTGCGCGCGGACGAGGCGTGGGCGCTGGGCTACACCGGCGAGGGCGTGGGCATCGCCATCCTGGACACGGGCATCGACGCCACGCATCCGGACCTGAAGCTTGGCCGCAAGGTGGTGCAGAACGCCGCCGTACAGGCCAACACCCGGGACCTCTACACCTTCCCCGGGCGCGACACCATCACGGGGGCCAAGACGCCCAAGCCGCTCAAGAAGGGCGCGGAGCTCTTCGCCGAGAACCTGCCCAACACCGACACGGACCACGGCCACGGCACGCACGTGGCCGGCAGCGCCGCGGGCGGCGGCAATGCGTCGTCCGGCAAGTACCGCGGCGTCGCGCCGGGCGCGCACATCGTGGGCGTGCGGGCCACCGTCCCCGGCGGCGCCTTTCCGCAGGTGATGACGCTGGCCGGCTTCGACTACATCATCGAGAACCGCAAGGAGTACAACATCCAGGTGCTGAACAACTCCTGGGGCTCCAGCGGCGACTTCAACCCCAACTCCCCCATCGCGGTCGCCTCGCGCGCCGCGCACGACGCGGGGATCACGGTGGTGTTCGCGGCGGGCAACTGCGGCACGGGCGGCAGCGCCACCTGCCGGCCCAGCACGGCGGCGCACCAGATGAACCCGCACAGCGTGGCCCCGTGGGTGATCAGCGTCGCGGCGGGGTGCAAGCTGGCCCGCGACGCCGCCGGAAACCTGCTGGCGCAGGGCGACCCGCGCTGGACGGGCCGCTGCCCGGAGGACAACCGCGGCCGCGTGCTGGCGAGCTTCTCGTCGCGCGGCGCCAATCCGGCCAGGTTCCCGTCGTACTTCGAGGCCGGGTACCACCCCGACGTGACCGCGCCCGGCGTGTACATCGTCTCCACCCGCTCGAGCACGGGCACGGCGATGAACGCCCTCGACGCGCCCAGCGACCTGAGCACCTGCTACATCGACGGGGAACACGTGCCGTACTACACCTGCGCATCGGGCACCTCGATGGCGTCGCCGCACGTGGCCGGCATCGTGGCCCTGATGGAGCAGGCGTCGGGCGGCAGGCTCACGCCCGCGCAGGCCCTGCAGGTGCTGACCAGCACCGCCCGTCCGCTCCCCAACTACGCGACCTGGGAGGTGGGCGCGGGGTACGCCGACGCGATGGCCGCCGTGCGCGCGCTGACGAACTGACCCTGGCAGGCGGCAGAACACGCGGGCCCGCGGCGCACTGCGCCGCGGGCCCGCTCCGCTCGTGAATGGCCCGATTCGCGGTCGAGCAAGTGTCGGCCGTATCCCCCCGTCTCCCGATTAGTCGAGCAACGACGTGCACGAGCTTGTCGTGGCCTGCTACTGAAGCCGTGCCGCGGCCGTGCGAGTGGGTGCCGTGCTCTCGGTGCTGCGCGGTGAGCGGCAGGGCGGCCGCGGCCAGAACGCGGAAAGGAGGATACGGCGGGGGAGGGGATGGTGCGCTCCGCCGCGAGTGGGGCCGGATCGGAAGCATAGGACGAGCGACATGAGCACTCCGAGATCGGGATGTGCGACGTGCAGTCTCATGGGCGGTTGAACACGACGCCGTGCGGCATAAGGCGCAGGGTGCCGCGCCCCGGCACCTCCACGCGCGACAGGTCGATGGTCGGGAGCGACGCGTCGTGCGCGAGCGCCCCCGTCGCGGCGTCGAGCCTCACCAGGTGCACGCGGACACCACGGGCGGAGCTCATCACGAGCCGCCGCCCGGAGGGGTCGGCCGCCAGCCAGTGCGGTGCCGCGGGCGCGGCGAAGACGAGGCGCGAGACTTCGCGGGGCCGTGCCGGGTCGGCCAGGTCGAGCGTCACCAGGGCGCGGAGCGCCGGCACCGTCTGCACCCACCAGCGTCCCACGCGCGCCGGAACGGCGCAGTTCTGCCCGGGGAAGGCGTGCACGAACTCCAGCCGCGGCGCCGGGGTGTCGATGCCGGTGAGGCGGTAGAGCCCGCAGGTGAAGGTGCCGATCATCACCGTGCGGCCGTCGGCCAGGGCGCGCGGCTCGCCGGGGAGGCGGTGGTGGACCTCGCCGTGCGAACCCTCACCCGCGGCGTGCGCATCGTGCCCGGCGTGCGCAGGAGCCTCGGGGATGCGGAGCGTGTGCAGGAGCGACAGGTCGGAGAGCCGCCACACCTGCACATGCACGCCCTCGCTGGTGCCCATCCCGAAGCTGGTGGTCACCACGCGGTCGAGCCCCGGGAGCACCTCCAGGCTGTAGGGGCGCAGGGCCGCTGAGTCCGCCTCCGGCATCGCCGCGCTCGTCCAGCGTACCGGGGTCCCGTCGCGCCGCAGCTCCACCAGCGCGCCGGGAGGCGTGCCGGGCGCCTCCGCCGAGGCGCGCCCCTGGAACGTGGCGAGCACGTTCCCACTCGGGAGCCGCGCGAAGGAGTGCGGGTAGCCGAAGGGCCCCGCCGTGGTGAAGGCTCCGAGCAGGCGGGGCTCACCCGGTGCGCGGAGGTCGAAGCGGTGGGTGCGCCCCACCCAGAAGTTGTTGGCGAAGAGCACCCCGTCCGGCTCCAGCGCGTGCTCGGTGTGATGGGCGCAGCATTCGCTGGAGTCGGCGAACACCACGCTTACCACCCGGCCGCTGGTGGGCGAGCCCTCGCGTATGTCCACGGCCACGAGCACCACTCCGCGCACCCGCCGGCTCGCGATGGTGTCCGGCGGCACCGGCGGCCTCATGAAGGTGTCCAGGGCGGTGGTCCAGACATACAGGAAGCCCGGGGCGGCGTGCGTGCGGGGCTCCGCCGGCTGAGCGCCGGGCGGCACGCAGCCGGCGAGGAGCGCGAGCGTGAGGACCCGGAGGCGGTAGGACGGTGTGGAGGAAGGAGGTGCCATGGTCTGTTCACGTGTTCGTTCTGCCCTCGGCTCTCCCGAGAGTGGTTGAGGCCTCTAGCGTCCGCAGTATGCGCCCGCGCATGAGGTCGCGACAAAGGTTTCGGCGGCAATCCGCCACCGCCCCTCCCGCCGGCGCCAGAGGGCGCAGTAGGTGCCGGCGACCTCCGTCGGCCCCTCCGGCACGGACCACGTGTCGCGCCAGTGACCGGACCGTGGTTGTCATCTATCTTTAGCCGCCCGCCGACCCTGCGGCGCGCCGCTCGCCCCGTCGCAGGGGTCGGGTGCAGGCGGCAGCGGAGAGGACGAGCAGGACGAAAGTCAAACCGCGCATCAGATGTGCTCCGGCTGCAGGGCGGCACCGGAGCTCGGACCCGCGGTGGGCGCAACGGCTGCGCTCCGCTCGAGCAGTCTCATGGGCTGTACTCCGAAACAAAACGGGTGCGGCGGCAGCGGCTCGGCGCGCATGTCAGGGCGCAGCGCTCGCGCTGTCGTGGACGATCATCACGTGCGACCAGCACCTGCCCGAAGCCATCACCCACGGCATGGTTCCCTCGCGCTCGGTCGGGAAGCCGACCGCCTCCGCGGTACGGTTGGGGAAGTGCACGGACTGCCACGAGCGGATCTCGGGGCCCGCGCGTCCGGTCGCGGCGTCGTAGGCGTGCGCCGGGCCCAGCATCCGGTAGCCTGCGGTGATGACGTCCGGGCAGGCCAGGCGCCCGGTTCGCAGATCCTCGCGAACCGCCGCCCGCGCCGAGTCGGTCGCCGGCCCGCGCAGGCGGTCGGCGGCGACGACGCGCCCCGCGTAGGGGAAGAAGCTTTCGTGGTAGCAGCGCACGTCGAAGCGGTCGTCACCGGGCGGGTCGCCCATGCAGACCATCCCGTTCGTGCTGGCCCGCAGCGTCGTCTCGCGGCCGTCGGCGCCGTACCCGATCACCCCCGCACCCGCCCGCATGCTGGCGGGGAGCGGGAGCAGGGCGGCGGCGATCTGCTGCTCCGCGGTGGGAACGGTGCGCCCACTCTGCGGATGAACCAGCTGGGCGGCGCCGATGCGCTCCAGCCACTGCGCGCGGAGCTCCGGGAGCGTATGTCCGGTCCGCTCGCGCAGGTGCCCCTCGATCCCCTCGTGCATGATCCGCGGGATGAGCGAGGCGAGGAAGGGCGCGCCCGTGCGCTCGGCCAGGAACTTGGTGAACGAGGAGGCGCAGGCGTAGAAGGTGGGAGCCACCTCGCCGCGCTCGGTCGTGAACAGCGAGGGGAGGACCCCGGGGGCGCCGACGTACGGGGCCACCTCCGCCCCGCGGGGCCCGCGCAGCCGCTCCGCGCAGATGCTGTCCACCTGGGCATGGCTCCCCGTGCCCAGGCCGTCGCCCTCGTGGAAGGGAAGCTGCGCCGCCACCCCCTTGGCCACGTAGTCCGCGTACCCCTCCGCCAGCCAGAGCGGCAGGCGCGCGCGCACCCGGGCTACCTCCGCGGAGTCGGCGAGCTCCCACGGGTAGTACGGCGTGGATGGCAGCACCAGCACGTGCACCGCCTCGTGGAGGTGCGGCGCCGCGCCCGCCATCATCCGCCACAGCGGGATGAACACGGAGCTATCCGCGGTGTGCGGCACGAAGCGCTCCGGCACGAAGTAGTACGTGATCCGCTCCCGCCGCAGCCGCTGCCAGGGGTACGGCCCCCCGATGAAGCGCTGCAGCGCGGGGATCGCCGCGTCCAGGCTGTCCACCAGCGCCCGCATGTGCCCCACCGGCACCGAGTCGCGCGGGAACCAGGCGACCACGTGCCGGCCCTCCACGGAGACTCCCCCGGCGTGGAGGGCCGCGACGCGTGCCGAGTCGTCGTCGCGCCAGCGGAGCGGGGTCGGCGCTGCAGCCTGCGCGGTGGGGGTGGGGCCAACCGCCGCGCCGCCGGCCTGCCGGCAAGCGGGGACGGCGATGATCGCCAGGAGGACCGCAAGGCGGCGGACGAGCAGAGGCGCGAGCAGGCGAGCGGTCATGTCGAGCATCACGGTCAGGGGAAGCGGGCGCCGCTCGAGGCTGGGGAGGCGGCGCCCCGAGGAGATGCAGGCGGCGTTTCAGTCGATGCGCGTGCCCCGCCACTCCCGGTCGCGGAAGCGGCTGACGTAGTGCGTCACCCGTCCCGCCGGATCCCGGTGGAAGGTCCACTCGGTACCGGTCTTGTCGAAGAACTGCGTCTCGGAGGCCGGGGTCATCCTGACCCTCGGCAACCCCGGTACGACCCTGAACAGCGTGTCGCCCTCGCGCCGGATCTCCACGACCACGCCGCCACCGCGGTCGTAGCGCCCCACGTAGCTGTCGAGGACCGCGGTGGCCACCGGCACCGCCGTCCGCTCGGGCACCATCTCCGTTCCCTGGCTCTGGAGGATCTGCCACCGCCCGTTCCTCCGGACGTAGATCGTCGTGCCCAGGGTGGGGGTGCCGATGGTCGTGCCGCCGCGTTGGCGGTTTACGGCCACGTCGCCGTGGACGCTCAGCTGCGCGAATGTAAGGATCCGCGGTGGAGAGGCCGGGTCCCGGGCGAGGAGCATCTCCACGTGATCCGCCAGAGAGTCCACGTAGCCGTACGCGTGGATGAAGACGAACTCCGGGGCGTACCCCCGCTCGATCGCGGCGCGATCCCTCGCCTGGACGGCGGCGTTCAGCTCGCCATGCAGGGTCGTGAGCTCCTCGCGGACCTGTGCCAACTGTGACGTGTCGAAGGTGCCGGGAGGCTGCGATGAAGCGGCGGCCGGCGGCGGGGTGCCGGCCACTGCGGAGGGAACGGACGGCCGGGCCGCAGACTTCACCCTGGTGTAGACCATATCGTCCACGGCCATTAAGGTGCCGTCGGGGAGCCGTGCCTCGACGACCACGCGGAACGCATCGTTCCCCTGCCGCACGAAGGTGATGCGGTCCGTCAGCGGCAGGCCGTAGAAGAGCAGGTCCGCGGGGCCGAAGATGACGCGGTCGCCGCCCCAGCCCGCCGACCTCATCGGGCTCACGAACACCTGCCCGGGGCTGGTGATCTCGTGAAGGACGAACTGCCGCGCGGCCCGGTCGTACCCGATGTACCGGACGTTTAACCAGTTGGGGCGCAGCTCGCTCTCGATCCGCAGCCACCGCTGGTCCGGTGTGAACCCGACGGTCGCCGGCCCCCGACCCGCCTCGAAGATCCCGCGCCCCTTTTCGGCGTCGGCCTCGTAGTCCCGCGCAACCGCCTGCCACTCCCCCTGCATCCAGGCGAAGCTTTCCAGTGCCTTCGGCCTGCCCTCCTCAGCGGGAGGAAGCTTCGACACGTGCTCGCCCCACCGCCTGTAGAGCTCGCTCATTCCCTCCGTGCCCGGATCACCGGGATAGAGGAAACCGTCATTCCGGGGGAACGGCTGAGGGGGCGGTGTGGATGGACGCGTCGGGTCAGCCGCACCCGGCGCGGGTGCTGGAGCAGTGGCCACGCAGGCGCCCAGCACCAGCAACGGCACGGCACGGAGGGCGATCAGCGCATGAGCGAGCACGGAGCGGAGCACGATGGACAATCCGCGGAGAGGGAATAAACGGCGCGCGTGCGGCGAAGCGCTCCCGGGTAAGTGGCGGTGGGAGCGGGTCATCTCTGCCCGGCCTGCGGCGCCGGTGAGGCGTGCAGGTGGATGAGCCGCCACGCCCCGTCGGGATCGCGGCGGAACACGAGCGTGCGGCGGGATGGCGCGTCGTCGCCCAGGAGAAAGCTGACCACCGCCGCGGCGCCGGCCAGCTGCACGCGCAGGTCGCGCATGCGCCGACCGATGTCGAGGTACGGCGGTCCGGGCTGGCCGCGGCTGGCGCGGTTGGCCCGCACCTCGCGGAAGAACTGCTCCCACCCCGCGATGGCGTCGCGGCCCTCGCGCCGTCCCGCCTCGTCGCTGCGGTTGGGGAAGGTGTTGACGTCCGGGGCGAAGTACGCACGGAACGGCTCCCACTGGAGCGAGTCGAACGCGGCCAGGAAGTGCATGGCCGCGCGGTGCGCCTGCACCGAGTCGAGTGCCAGCGCCTCGTCCTCGCCCCTGCCGCTCGCGACGGGAACGGGCGTGCGCTCCGGTTGGACAGGCGTGCCCTGCGCCTGCACGACTCGTTGCGAAGGCCATGGCGGAATGCCCGGCAGATGCGTACGGAGCCATTCGTGAGCGAGCCGGTCGTCCTCGGGATCGTTCTTCTGAATGTCTGGATCATCATTGGGGTAGATGACCAGCTTGTACGTCTTCCCGAGTGCTTCCAGGCGCTCGACGAGCTCCAGGGTGTGGCTCACCGGAACACGCCGGTTCCCACTCCCGTGCCGGATGAGCAGTGGTGTGTCGATGCGCTCCAGGTGCTCCAGGATGGACCGTGCCCGGTAGTGCTCTTCGGCCGTGCGCTCGAACCCCGAATTCGCCTGCTGTAGCACCCTCAGAACCGCCGTGTCCTGCGCGGCCCAGCGACGCACGTCACTGGGTGCGTTCTCCACGGCCGCCGCGCGCGCGGGCATACCGCGGATGAGGGCCAGGTAGATCATCATCCCGCCGCGCCCACCCCCGTACAAAAAGAGGTTGTCGGCGTCCATGTACGGCTGTGCCCTGGCGAGCGCGGCCAGGTTGACCAGGTCTTCTACGTCTCCACCCCCGAACTCATCCCGGCCCTCTCCACCGTCGTTGCCCCGGAAAGCGGGAAACACCACCACCACACCCTGGCCTCTCACCCGTCCATAGAAGTTGAACAGGTTGAGAAACTGGATTCGGCCACCCGGGTGGTAGGGGGGCACGACCACGAACACCGGGTACTTCTTCCCGTTCGTCTCGGTCGGCTTCACGATGTACCCGGTCACCCGGTGCCCTCCGCTCATGTACTGCACCCGGAGGCACTCCACCTCCGTGGTCGTCGTCACATAGTCGAAATGGGCCTGCCTCCGCCGAAACGCCGCCTCGTCCAGTTGCGGGTTCCGGCGCCTGGCGTCGGCCAGCCATTCGTCGAGGGTCCGGTACGGAAAGGCACACCGCTCCTGCGCCACGATCTGGCCGTCGGGGGCTGATGCGTCTCGGCTCTGGGCCAGAACGGGAACTGCCGACGCAAGCAGCGCGAGAGTGGCGGCGGAGAGACTGAGCGGAAGGAGCCCCATGGGGATGCCGCGGCTCGGGGTTAGTGTGGTTCGGCACGAGCGTGTAATGCCTGCCGACAGCCTGGGATGGTCCGGTGCGCGCAGCCGACGATCAGCGGCTCCGCGCCTGGCCGCCGGCTTGCCCGGTCACGGCCTGCTCCGTGCCTTCATCTGCTGCTCGAGGAACTCCAGCACGTCCTCCCGCCACAGCTCGGGCGTGAGCACCATGAGCCCGTGGCCATCTCCCACGTTCGCGCCGATGGCGGGATACAGCTTTCCGGTCCCCTCTCCGCCGCCGGCCCGCACCGCCGCCGGGAGCTCGCGCGTGGGTCCCACGTGCCAGTCGTTCTCCGCCTGCAGCACGAGCACGGGAACGCGCGTGCGCCGCGCGTCGGCGAGGAGCCGGTCGCGCAACGGCGCGTTCCACCCCCAGTTCATTGCCGCCGGGGCGAAGGCGACGGCCGCGCGCAGCGTGGGGTCCGCCTCCGCCGCCAGCATGGTCAGGATCCCGCCGTAGGAGATCCCCGTGACCGCCACGCGCGAGGGGTCCACGTCCGGGCGCGCGCGGATGGCGGCGATGGCGGCGCGCACGTCCTCCAGCTGCGTGGTGGCGAGCAGCTCGTTGGAGCGCATGCCGAAAGCGGAGTCGCGCGGCGTGATCCCCTCGCGCTGGAGCTGCTCCCGGATCGTGAGGCCCTCGCCCGCGGACAGGCCCATACCGCGCCGACAGGGAAAGAAGGTCACGTACCCCTGCATGGCGAACAGGCGGCCCAGAATGTCCGCGCTCGACGGAGACCAGCACGTCGCGCTGCCATGGAGCACCACCAGCCCCGGGTGCCGCCCAGCCGCCCGCGGACGATAGAGCGTCCCCCGCAGCGCCAGCTCCCCGCTCGCGTAGACCACCGTGTCCAGGGCCACCGACGCATCCACGTTCCCGGCGGGGAGCAGGGTGCTTCCCCAGCGTGCCTCCTCGCGCCTCGGGAACGTCACGTCGGCACCCTGCCACACGCCCGCCAGCTCCCGGTACTCCCGCGCGGCCTCGTCACGGCGCCCCAGGGCCAGCAGCGCCCGCGCGCGATACAGGCGCGCCAGCGACCGCCCCGGCGCCATGCCCTCCGCCTGCTCCAGCTCCGCCAGCGCCTCCGCCGGGCGGCCCACGGCCAGCAGGATCTCCGCGGCGCGCTCCCGCGGCGGCTTTACCGTTCCCGGCGGCCCGTACGCGAACGCGAGCGCCTCCCATTGCTCGGCCGCGGCACGCAGCAGCGCCAGGGCGGAGTCCGGCTGATTGGCCATGGCGTGCTGCTCGGCGCGCAGCATCCGCTCCATCGCTTCCGCCTCGCCCAGGGGAACGGCGCGGGCCCCCGCCGCCCGCGCCCGCGCGGTGCGGGCGCTGATCCGCTCCAGCAGCGAGTCCACCAGGAGCCGGTCGGCCTCGCGGCTTCCCGGGGTCAGGTCCACGGGGCGCCGCGCGCGCTGTGCGGCCGCGTAGCCGACGAAGAAGTCGGCTGCCGTGCGGGTGTCGATGCTGCGCAGGTGGGTAGTGTCGAAGCGCATCCGCGCGAGTGGCGAGTCCCACGCCTCTGCGTTGATCACATGCGCCGCCGTCATCAGGACGGCGTGGGCATCCGCGTCGGCCCGGCCCCGCACGGCCGGGGTTGCGCCGGCGGCAACGTCGCGCTGGTAGGTGAGCATCGAATCCAGCCAGGCCTGCGCCTCGCCGACGCGCCCCTGCTGCAGGAGCCCGTACGCCAGCCACTGCGTGCCGTGCCCGAACACGCGCTCGGGTCCGTTCGCAGCGTAGGCGCGGAGGTTGGCGCGCACCACGTCGTCCCACTGGCCCAGCGCGATGAAGATGTGCGACGTCATATGCTGCGCGTGCGCGGCGGCCGGCGCGACCTCGCCGTAGACGCGCGCCGCGTCCAGCCCCCGCGCGGCGCTGGAGGGGTCGTCCACGGCGTGGATCAGGTAGTGCAGCGCGCCGGGATGGCGCGGGTGTGCGCGAAGCACCGTGTCGCTGACGGCCTCCGCCATGGCTTAGGCGCGCGGCTCGCGCTCGGCCTGGTTCAGCCCGAGCAGCGAGAGGGCGTAGAACGTCGCCGCCTCCGCGTCGGCGGGGTCGTCCGCGTGCAGCCGCGCCATCGCGCGGCTGAACGCGGTGTCGCGTACCGCCTTGGGCAGGTCGCCGGCGTAGAGCTCCTCCACCGCGTTCAGCCATGCGCGCTCGCGCGGGGTGCGGGCCATGCGCGCCCGCGCGGCCCGGGTGGGCGCCAGCGAGCGCAGCGCCGCGCGGGCGGCGGCCGTGTCCTGCTGGTTCCACACGGCGCGCGTGTGCGCCAGCGCCTCGAACGCCGCGCTCATGGCGTCGCGCGGGTCCAGCGCGCGGGCGCGGCGAAATGCGGCCACCGCGTCCGGGTAGTGGAAGTTGTGCAGCAGCAGCACGCCCCGCGTGAATTCCGCGTGCGCCGCGGGGCGGGCCCGGGTGGGAAAGTGGATCGCCCCCAGACCGGCCGCCGCAGCGGGGTCCACGGGCCGCGCATCCGTGGCGTGGCCGGCGTGCTGGGGGTGGAGCGGGGCGGCCGGGGAGAGGGTGGCGCCCAGGAGGACGACGGGGGCGAGGGAGCGGAGGAGGCGGGTGGGACGCATGGGGAGCACCAGGGTGGACGTT
>JAHWJJ010000501.1 GCA_019348475.1 Gemmatimonadota bacterium
CCATCGCCTGCGCCCTGGCCAAGATGTGGCTCGGCCCCGCCGACGGTGGGGCGCAGGACAGCTTCGTGTACCTCACCGTGTCCGACGGCGTGGGCGCGGGGCTGGTGGTGAACGGCGAGGTCTTTCGCGGCCATCGCGACGCCGCGGGGGAGTTCGGGCACATCCCGCTGGCGCTGGAGGGGCCGTTCTGCCTATGCGGCTCGCGCGGCTGTCTGGAGGCGCACACCTCCACCTCGGCGACGGTGGCGCGCTACCTGGGCCGTGACCTGGAAGACCGCGACAGCTACGCCGAGATCCGCGCCACCGGGCTGACCGTGAGCGACCTGGTGGCGCGCGCCCGCGGCGGAGACGCCCGCGCGTTGGCCGCGCTGGAGGAGAGCGGGCGATTCCTGGGGGTGGGGATCGCGGTGATCGTGAACGCGCTGAACCCGGCACGCATCATCGTGGGCGGCGAGTTGCTGGCCGGCTGGGACCTGATCTCCCCCACGATGCACGCCGCCATGAAGGAGCGCACCCTCACCCTGGGCGCCGCCGCCACCCCCGTCATCCCCGAGCCCGCCGACGAACAGACCCGCCTCCGCGGCGCCGCCGCCCTGATCGTGGCGCCCATGTTCGCGGCGCCGGACGTCGGGTGAGGGCGGGGCCGCCGCCCGAATTCAACTGCAGGGCTTCGCGAGGCACAGAGAGAACTGAAAGGCACAGAGAAACCCCCTTTGCGGTTCTTTCCTTTTCCTCCGTGTCTCTGTGTAGGCGTTCGACAGCGCCGGCTGGCACGTGCGCGTAACCGCTTGCGCTACATGGGGATGCAACAAAGCCGCCCCGGGCGCGTGTACAACGTGCCTGGAGCGGCCTCAGGTGGGTTAACCCGTTACCCTGTTGTCGCTTGCAGGATTTTCGGAGGCGGCGGAGCCTTGCAACAATTCAAAAGATCGCGCTCCGCCCTGGTCAGCGCCTTGGTCTGAAGGACCGATGCGCGGTCGGTGGTAAGCTCGGCGAGGGAAATCCTCTCCAGCTGTTCGCGGATCTGTTCCCAGCCTGCCTGCGCGCGGTTCTCCGCGACCCGGATCAGCAGGTAGGCGAGGACGCAGATGTGCACGTGGGCGGCAATGCGCTCGGGTGTGCGGTGCTGGACGGGCTCAAGGTCCAGCACGCTCTTCATCGAGCGGAAGGCCCGCTCCGCTCGCCAGAGATCCCGGTAGCCGAGCACGAGCTCTTCCGCCGGCAGGCCGAGCTCATTGGTGACCAGGACGTACTTGCCGTCGTGCCGGGCGGCGGCTCGGACGCGGGCGGGGTCGATCCGCAACTTCCCATCCGCGCCCTTCACCAGGTAGCGTGCATAGCCGGGCTTGGAGAGCAGCGAACGGCCGGCGCGCGTATTTCCGGACGCAGCGCCCTTCCTTCGATCGGCGAGCGCCGCCCCGAGCCGCTCCAGGATCGTGGCGCGAGTGCGGGCATCCCGCTCTGCCCGCGCCTCGCTGCGGCAGAGCAGGTAGCGGAGGGTGCGGCTCCCGTCTGCGATCTGCGTATCCTTGACCCCGAGCCCCTCGCGTACCGGGCGGTAGCGACCGCGCAGCGAGAGGAGGTGCGCCTCCAGCGCGGGATCGGTCCGCAGCGGAAAGCCGAGGAGGTACTTCAGGCGGCGCGATTCGAGGAAGTCGAGGTTCGCCTGGCTCACCATCCCCCGGTCCCCCACGAAGAGGAAGTGCCGGGGCCGCAGGCCCAGGAGGTCTCGTGTGACCTCTTCCACCGTGCTCACGTCGATGCGATTGCCCGGATAGATCCAGTGACGCACCGGGATGCCGTCGCGGTTGATCGCCAGCGCAACGACGATCTGCGGCAGGTCCGGACGCTTCTTCTTCGAGTATCCGTGGCGCCGGAGCCCTCCCTCGGGGTCCGCCTGTTCGACCTGGAAGCTGACGCTGGTCGTGTCGTAGAAGAGGACCGAGACGTCGGCGCTGAGCAGGTCCGTCACCTGGAAGTACAGGTGCTCCTGCAGCTCGGGCATCCCGGCGTGGAGGAAGTCCATGGCGCGATACAGGTGCTGCACTTCGATCTCGGCGCCGCCGCGGTCGAGCCCGGGTATCCACGCGCTGGCGCCGGCCCAGCGGGAGCAGGCGAGCTTTGAGGCCGGGGCTAGGGCGCGGTGAGCGACGAGCGCGAAGAGCGCCCGCTCCACCGGCTGCTCGAATGCACGCGCTTCGAGCGCCTGGGAGAAGAACCGGTCCAGCCCCAGCTCCCTCCAGAGCGAATCGAGGAGGTGGGTGCCACCGAACGTCCACGTGCGCGTCACTTCCAGGCCCGGGGCGGTCGGTGGCGCGGCCGGGTCGAGATACCGGCTGAGCTGATCTACCAGACGCCGGATCTGCTCCAGATCGAGTTGGTCCGTGCGTCCAAAGGAGTGGAGAATGCGGGTTTGCACGCGCCCCTGCGCGTCCCGCTCGCCTTCGACGAGCTGGAGGTAGCGGGTGTCAGG
>JAHWJJ010000175.1 GCA_019348475.1 Gemmatimonadota bacterium
TTCACCCGTTCACCCGTTCACCCCTTCACCCCTTCACCCGTTCACCCGTTCACCCCTTCACTTCATCAACCGCGCGCCCTGAACCCCCGCCTCGTCCAGATCACCACCGTCCCGCACTGCACCCAGCGCGTGCTGAACTCCGCGGGGGTGTCGGACTCGCCGCGGTACACCTCCACCCCCTCGACCTCGTCCGGCTGCACGTAGTCGTCAATGGCCATGTCCTGCCGCGGCGTCGCGCGAAAGCCCGTCATGGCCGGCTGGTTCACCTGCATCCCGTCCACGAAGAACACCACCGTGCAGCGGTCGGCGTTGCTCCCCTGCGAAAAGCCGGAGCCCGAAGTACCCATCCGCGGCGGTGACGCGCGCAGGTTGGGGATGTTGCGCAGCATGTCGGTGATGCGCACGGGGTGCCGCGCCTCGATCTCCTCGCGGGTGATGAAGCGCCCGGCGCCGTTCTGCATCCGCGAGTAGAAGCCGCGCAGCACGGGGCTCACGTCGCGCGTGGAGCGCGACACCACCGTCACCGGCGCCAGCACCACGCTGGCCACCGCCATCCGCAGTTCCACCTCCACCAGCGAGTCGGCCGAGAGCCCCAGCTGCCCCACCGCGTCGCGGTACCCCACGCGGCCGGCGCGCAGACGGTACGGCCCCGCGCTGACGTCGGCGAACGCGAAGCCGCCGGCGCTGTCCGTGAGGGTGGCGCTCTGCCAGCGGCCGCGGTTGGCGGAAAGGACGACGGTGGCGCGGGGGATGGGGCTGCCGGACGCGTCGTCCAGCAGCCGTCCGCGCACCAGCGTCTGCGCGGGCGCGGGGGGCGCGGCCAGCAGCAGGGCGGCGGCGGCGGGCAGGCACACGCGGTACGGAGGCATGCGGTCCTCCTGGCGGATGGCGGAGGGGGCGGACGGGAGGGCCGGTGGCGCGCTCCCTGGAAAAACGGGCGCGCCGGGCCCGCTTTTGACGTGCCGCAAGCGCCGGACCGTCCGGCTAGTCGAACATGTCCCAGGCGCGCTCCAGGTCCTGCCGGGAATAGACCCGGAAGGCCGTCAGGGTGTTGGTGCGCTCGATCCCCTGCACCTGGGCGATGTCTTCGGTCACGATCTGGGCGATGCGGTCGTACTCCTTCACCCGCAGCACCGCGATCAGGTCCCAGTCGCCCGAGACGGAGTACACTTCGGCCACGCCGGCGATGCCGGCGATGCGGCGGGCCAGGGCGGGAACGTCGCCGGGAATGGCGCGGATCAGCACGACGGCGGCAACCATCAGACTCCCTCCGGTGCGGGGGTGGGGACCACGGGATCGGCGCGGCGGGGAAGCATCCACACCCCCAGCGCCAGCAGCAGCGCGCCGCCGGCCACCGTGGGCCACGACAGCGATTCGCCGCGGAACGCCAGCCGCTGCACGGCCGGCTGCCACAGGAGCAGCACCACGAACGCGTTGTTGATGAAGTGCATCAGCATACTCGCGAAAACGCTGCGCGAGTGCCAGACCACCCATCCCATCAGCAGGCCTATGAAGGCCGTGGGCAAAAAGCGCAGCGCCGTCTCGAACGACAGGTGAAAGGCGCCGAAGATGCCGGCGGAGAGCGCCACGGCGTGCCACCCCCGCATCTCGCGCCCCAGCGACTGCAGCAGCACGCCGCGAAACACCAGCTCCTCGCAGACGGCCGGCGTAAGCGCGGCGATGAAGAAGAGCCAGAGCGCGCGCCGGGCGTCCGCCGCCGTCAGCAGCTCCTGCAGGGGGACCAGGCTCTCCAGCCCGCCCTCGAACAGCTGCATCTCCAGCCAGACGATGCTCCATCCCACGGGAATGCCGCCCAGCGCGATCATCCCCGCCGCCAGCAGCGTCCGGGGGGCCGGCGCGCGGACCGCCAGCGTCCGCCGCCAATCGTACGGCCCCAGCGCGGCGAACGCGAGGGCGGGAAGGGCCAGCAGCAGCCACTGCGAGGCCAGCAGCCCGCCCTCGCCCAGCCCCCCCTGCAGCCGCGGCCCCAGGTGAAAGAAGAGCAGCGCCACCGCGGCGATGAACGCCATCGCCTCCGCGGGAAGGGGGATGCCGCGGTCCGCCGCGCGCCAGGCGCGGATTCGCTCTCCCCATCCCCCGCCGCGGGGCGCCTCCCCCGACCCGCCGCCGAACAGCACCTCCTCGCGCCCGAACGCGCGCGAGGCGAAGACGAGCGCCAGCGCCGCGTATCCCCCCGTCGAAAGGACGGCGAGCACGGAGGGGATCAGGGGTGGATCCCCCGTCATCAGCTCGCGGAAGAACATGGCCACCCCCACCACCGGGAACAGGGCGAGCGCGGGGGTAAAGTCGATCCCCGGCAGCGTCACCACCAGCAGCGGGAGCGTGGCGGCGAGCTGCGCCGGGGTGAGCGCGTTCTGCGCCTCCTTGAAGCTCTGCGCCCGCAGCGCCAGCCCCAGGAACGCCGCGGCGAACAGCACCGCCAGGGGGACGAGCGCGACGAAGACCAGGAGCGCGGCGCCGGGGGGGAGCGTAAAGCGCAGCTCCGCCGCCGCGCCCAGGCGAAAGATGCCGGACTGGAAGGTGAGCAGCATGCTGGCCAGGTTCGCCACCGCCGCCGCCAGCCCGATGAGCGCCACGGCCGCGAACTTCCCGGCGACGATCTCCGCCGCGGGGACCGGCGCCGTGAGCAGCGTCTCCAGCGTGCCGCGCTCCTTCTCCCCCGCGGCCATGTCGATGGCGGGGTAGAAGGTGCCCAGCAGCGTCATCAGCACCAGGATCAGCGGCAGAAAGCGGCCCAGCGTGTATCCGCCCGCCTCCTCGGCCGTGGCGACGGACGAGTCCGCCACCGCCAGCGGGGTGGCAAAGCTTTCCGGGAGCCCGGCGCCGCGCAGGCGGGCGGCCAGCAGCGTGTCGCCCCAGGCGTCCAGCCGCGCCGCCGCCAGCTCCTGCGCGCGCCGCGAGCGGTCGTCCGTGGCGTCGTAGAGGATGCGCGCCTCCCTGGACCCCGCCGCCGCCGCCGGTGCGGCGTCCAGGACCACCGCCGCCTCCACGTTCCCCTCGCGGACGGCGGCCACGGTCGCGCGCTCCGCGCCGAAGACGCGGATGGCGCTGTCGCCGTCCATGAACCGCACCAGCGCCGGGTCCGCGCCCGCCACGGCCACCTTCGCGGGTGCCGCGCTCAGCTGCCGCTGGCCGAAGATGGCGATCTGCTGGATGAGGACGAGCATCGCTGGGTACAGCAGCGTCGGCAGCACCAGCATCATGAACAGGGTGCGCCGGTCGCGGATCGTCTCCCGCAGCTCCTTTCCCAGCACCGTCCGGACCGTCTGCCAGCGCATCACGCCGCCTCGCGCGCGATGCGGAGGAAGGCGCGCGCCAGGTTGGCCTCGCCGCTGCGAGCGACGATCTCGTCCGCCGTCCCTTCCTCCACCAGCCGGCCCCCCGCCAGGATGCCGACGCGGTCCGCCAGCAGCTCCACCTCGCTCATGTGGTGGGTGCTGAAGAGGACGGCGCGCCCGCGCCCCCGCGCATCCGCCACGAAGTCGTAGATGGCCTGGCCGCTCAGCACGTCCAGCCCCAGCGTGGGCTCATCCAGCACCAGCGCCGGGGCATCGTGCACCGCCGCCCGGGCGATGCTCACCCGCTGCCGCTGGCCGGTGGAGAGGCGCCCGCACAGCCGGTCCGCGAAGTCGCCGATGGCGAACCGCTCCACCATCGCTTCCACGCGCGCTTCGATGCGCCGCTCATCCACCCCCTGCAGCCGCGCGAAGTAGCGCAGCAGCTCGCGGGGGGTCAGGCGGGCGTACAGCCCCATGGACGCGGCCAGGAATCCGAGGCGGCGGCGCACCTCCAGCGGCTGCGTCCGCGCGTCGAATCCCCCGATGCGCGCCGTGCCTTCCGTGGGAGCAAGCAGGGTGGCCAGGCAGCGCAGGGCGGTGGTCTTTCCCGCGCCGTTGGCGCCCAGCAGCGCGTACACCTCTCCCGGCGCCACGCGCAGCGACAGCCCGCGCACCGCGACGAACCCGCCGTAGGCCTTGGAGAGGGATTCGAACTCGATCAAGCGAGGGAAGTGCGTGAGTGCGGGAGTGCGTCAGTGCGGGAGTGGCCCCGGCGCGGGGAAGATAGGGTGCGGCGAGGCGGAGTGCGAGGCGGGGGCGGGGTGGGCTCAGCGCCACGCCCACGCCACGGGCTAAAGCCCGTGGCTGGAAATGCCATAAGCCCGGTCTTGGCTCGTTCCTCGCCAAACCGGGCTTCAACCGCTCGCGTGGATCCGGCCGCCGGCGCACGCCGTGGCCGAGTCGCAGGCGCGCTGAACAACCACGCCGTACATCAATCGTGCCGGGCGAGATCCCACGCGCCCGTCCAGGCGCGGGCCCCATATCCCGAGCAGGTGAAGCCCCGCCGGGCGAGCTCCGCGAGCCCAGGCGGGGCTTATGGCCGTTCCAGGCCCAGGCTTTAGCCCGGGTGGTTTCGTCCCGGGACGAACACGGGCGGGGGGCGCGATTCCCGCATGGCCACCCCGTTCACCCGTTCACCCGTTCACCCGTTCACCCGTTCACCCGTTCACCCGTTCACCGCTCATCCCGCCGCCGCGATCGCACGCACCACGTCATCGATCCCCGCCTTCATCCGCGACGAGGGCTGGCCGGAGCCGTTGGCGATGATGGCGAAGATGATCTCGCGCCCGTCCGGCAGGGTCAGGAACCCGCTGAGCGAATCCACCCCGCCGATGTACCCGGTTTTGGCCGCCACCCGCCCGCGCAGGTCCGTCAGCCGGTTCCGCAGCGACCCGTCTTCCGCGCCGGAAAGGGGGAGCGCGCGGCGGACCATCTCCTGGCGCGGCGTGCGGCGCACGTAGTCCAGCAGCCGCACCAGCGCGCGCGGCGTCACCCGGTTGCGGTCCGAAAGGCCGGAGCCGTCGCGCAGCACGAACTCCGCCGAGTCGATCCCCACCACCGCGGTCAGGAACTCGCGCTCCACCGCCAGCCCCGCGGCCCAGCTCCCCTCGCCGCGCACCTCGCGCCCCAGCGTCTTCACCAGCAGCTCCGCGAACCAGTTCTGGCTCTTCATCAGCACCGGTCCGATGGCCTGCGGCAGCGGCGGCGAGCGCCACTCCACCAGCGCCGTCGCGGCGGAGACGGTGGACGCGGAGGGGTCCGAGACCACGCGTACCGGATCGCGCGCCACGTCGATGCCCCTGCGCTCCAGCACCTCGCGGAAAACGATGCCCGTAAAGCGCGCCGGGTTGTCGACGGCGAACGACTCCGTGTCCGCGGCCGTCCCCAGCGGCAGGTTGCCCACGGCGCGCACCGCGCCCGGCGCCGAACCGCGCTCCAGGTTGAAGGTGTGCGGGCGCCCGGCGGCCACCGTGCGCGACGCGTTCTCCAGCGTCCACGCGCCGCTGGCGGGCGAGCCCGTGATGCGCGCGGGCGCCCCCGCGGAGGCGCCGGGAAGGATGCGGAAGTCGATGGAGTTGTCGTTCAGCCCCAGCGCCCCCACCGGCGCCGCGTACCACCAGCGCAGGTCGTACGCGTCCCAGTCGGCCCGCACGTACTCGCGGTCCATCCAGCTCTCGTCCGCCACGATGCCGCCGCTGATGCGCCGGATGCCGCGCGCCCGCAGCGAGTCCGCCAGCATCTCCAGCACGGCCGTGCGCGTGGGAAAGTAGCGCGCGCTGATCATGGGGTCGCCGCGGCCGTACAGCACCATGTCGCCCTCCACCGTGCCGTCGCGCACCGGGCCCGCGGCGTACAGCGTGGTGCGGAAGCGGTAGTCCGAATCCAGGTGGTGCGCCGCCGCGGCCGCCACCACCAGCTTGAGGTTGGACGCGGGGATCAGCGGGCGCGCCGCGTTGCGCGAATACAGCGTGCGCCCGGTGCCGGCCTCGCGCACCTCGATCCCCCACTGCGCCCGCGCCAGGTGCGGGCGGGCCAGGATGGAGTCGATCCGCGCGGCCAGCCGCGGGTTCGCGGGCGCGGAAGTGGCGTACGCGTACGAACCCGCTACATTGGCGGGGCGAGGGTTCTGCGCGGCCAGCGGCACGATCGCCGCGAGGGCCAGCAGCCCGGCGCCCAGGCGGCGCGGGATCATCACTCGGAGATCGGGCACGGATGCGATCGGGTTGGGTGGCGGCCGGATGAGCGAAATCCTTTTCGCGGACGACGACGAGGCGCTGCGCCGCATGGTCGGCGAGCTGCTGCGGCACGCAGGCCACACGGTACGGCTTGCCGAAAACGGCACGCTGGCGCTGGCCGAGGTGCGCCGCGACGCACCGGACCTGGTGATCCTGGACTACCGGATGGGCACGCCCGACGGGTTCACCGTCTGCCGCACCATCAAGGACGACCCGCGTGTGGCGCACGTCCCCGTCCTCATCCTGACCGGCGAGTCGCGGATGGAGGACCGGCTGGGCGGCTTCGAGGCCGGCGCGGACGACTACCTGGCCAAGCCCTTCGACGCGCGCGAGCTGCTGGCCCGCGTCACCGCGCTGCTGCGCCAGGCCCAGCGCGCGCTGGACCGCAACCCCACCACCGGCCTGCCCGGCGGCGCCGCCATCGAGCGCGAGATCGACCGGCGGCGCGCCGAGGGGCAGCCGTTCGCGGTGGTCTACTTCGACCTGGACGACTTCAAGCCCTTTGCCGACCGCTTCGGCTTCGCGGTGGCGGACGAGGCCATCCGCGAGGCGGGCCGTTCCATCGCCGCCACGGCGGAGGGGCGCACCGACACCTTCGTGGGCCACGTGGGCGGCGACGACTTCGTCCTGGCGTGCCCCGCGGACGCCGGGCGCGAGCTGGCCCGCATCGCCCGCGCGCGCTTCTCGCAGGCGCTCCCCCACCACCTGCCCAAAGACGCCGTGCGCGCCGGGGTATACCGCGCCGAGGACCGCGCCGGGGTGGAGCGGGAGTTCCCCCTCACCCGCCTTTCCGCCGCCGTCATCCGCGTGCAGCCGGCGCGGTGGACCACGCTGGAGCACCTGGGCGAGGTGGTGGCCGAGGCCAAGCAGCGCGCCAAGAGCCCCGGCGCCACCGGCATCGCCGAGGCGGAGCTGTAGCCCGGGTCCGGTTCCGAATCTAAGCGCGTGTGCCCGAACCCGGAAAGCCGGCGGCGCCGCTCCCGGGCAGAGGCGCGAGTGCTGGAACGCCGCCCTACAGGTTCAGTTTCCGGACGCGTGGGGCGGCGTTCCAGCCAGCGAACGAAAAAAGAACAGAGGAGAGCAGAGAAGTGGTTCTCTCTGTCGTTCTCTGTTCGCTTTGTCCTTGCAGTTGAAGCCCCGTTCGGCGAGCGTAGCGAGCCGAGACGGGGCTTGTCGCATGTCCAGCCGCGGCTTTAGCCGCCCCGGCGCGGGGGCGGCGCTCGGCACATCCGCCGCCCGTTCCTCCGCGCGAGGCGCGGTTCGTCACACCATCAGCGTGCCGCCGTTCCCGCTCCGTTCCCGCGCCGGACCGGGATTCAGCAGCGTGTCCCTCTCGGCCGCGTTCATCCGCGGGGCGTGCATCAGCTCGCGGAACTCGTAGACGATCACCCCCTCGTCGCTGACGGTGGAGGCCACGCGCAGCCCGTCCTCCAGCGAGTTGAGCACCTTTTCGGCGCGCGGCATGGGCCAGCTGAGCGCCGCCGCCACGTCCGTCACCGTCAGCACGCCGTTGCGCTGAGAGGCCAGCTGCAGCACCGGGTGCTGCAGCGCCACCAGCAGCGCCGCGCGGCGCTCCTCGCGGGCGCTGTTGGCCTTTTTCCACAGCAGCGCCCCGCCGCCCGCGGACGCCGCCACGAAGAACAACGCCTCCAGGGCCCCCTCGCCCAGCACCGGGATCATCAGCACTGCCGCGAAGGCGAACAGGATCCAGGCGGCGATGCGCAGCCCGCGGGCGTCCTCCGACATCTCCGCCTGGCGCGGGGGGGGAGACAGCGCGGGCGCCTCGTTCAGGTGCAGCCCGGCGGCCAGGGCGCGGGCGCGCTCGGCACGCTTGCCCCACGAGGTTCCGCAGCGCGGGCAGGCGCGGTGGTCGTAGCGCATCAGGTAATAGATCAGGCCGCCCACGCCCATGAAGGGAAAGATGGTGAGCGCCGCCAGCAGCAGGGCGATCATGATGGGCCCGCCCTGGGAGAAGTAGCTTACTCCTTCGCCCTGGAACCCGCAGTTGGGGCAGGTGAGCTGGGCCACGGGGGTGCCGAACCCCGCACCCTCCGGCACCACCGCGCCGTGGCTGATCTGCGCCGGCACGCCATAGCCGGACGGGCGCGACACCGGCGCGCCGCAGGTGTCGCAGCGGCTGCGCCCGTCCGGAACCCGGGCCCCACAGGTGGAACAATACATTCCCTTGATTCCCTCCACGCCGTCCCGCGGGGGCGGCGGACTGGTCCAATCGCGCGAACTTCGCCGGTCAGGGGCGACGTACGGGGAGCGGGCCGCGAAAGATTCACTCGCGCGCGCAGGCTTTTTGCCACGTGGGAGCAAAGTCGGCTATCGGAGTGTAGCGCAATGACGTACGACCTTCAACCCAGGCACCCCATGCGGATTCACCGGGCGCGCCGCGCCGCCGCCCTGCTGGCCCTGGTCCCCGCCCTCACGCACTGCGCGCCGGGCGTGGTTCCGCCGTACGCGCCGGAGCGGGCGGGGACCCCCACGCGGCACGTGGTGGTCATCTCCGTCGACGGGCTGCGCCCCGACGCCATCGCCGCCTCTGGCGCGCGCAACCTGCAGCGGATGATGC
>JAHWJJ010000009.1 GCA_019348475.1 Gemmatimonadota bacterium
AGGCCACGCCGTCGCGCGCCATCTGCACCATCTGCTGCGCCACCGGCACGGCGCGCTCCACGTCCTTCAGCTCGCCCGAAAGGAGCAGGTGGTCGTCGCGCAGCACCACGCGCAGCCCCGCGCGCTTGCCCAGCTCCAGCAGGTTGGCGTCGTTCACGCCCCCCAGCGCCAGCGGATCGGCGCCGTCCGCGGGAATGCGGTGCTGCACCGCGTTGTTCGTCTCTGGCATGTATTCCGGTTTTCCTCTTTATCCTCGTTCCCGCGTCTTCAACCGCCACGACGAACGGCTCCAACGGCGGATTCGGGCGTGCCCCTCCGCTGCGCTCCGGGTCGGGCTGCGCGCGCCGCAGGCAACGATACGACCGTTGCCGGCGGCGCCGAGCCCCCTCCGCGCCCGGGCACGGTACTGCTGTGCCCGTGCGCTCCGCGGGTCTCGGCCCTGCGGGCGCGCATCCCTCACGCGACGGCCCGCGAACGGCGCCGTTCACCCGTTCACCCGGTCACCCGTTCACCCGTTCACCCGTTCACCCCTTCACCCCTTCACCCCCTCACCCGCCCGCCCCAACGCCCGAGGGGCGAGGAGTACCCTCGCCCCTCCGCTTGCTACACCGACCGTGCCGCAGCGTGCGGGGTCATGCGCCGGGGGCGCGCACCTGCACGTGCACGTCGCGCAGCTGCGCGTCGGCGATGGCCGTGGGGGCCTCCTCGAACAGCGCCCGCGCCGAGGTCGTCTTGGGGAACGCGACCACGTCGCGCAGGCTGCCGGCCCCCGCCAGCAGCATCACCAGGCGGTCGAAGCCGAAGGCGAAGCCGGCGTGCGGGGGCGCGCCGTAGCGGTACGCCTCCAGCAGGAACCCGAACTTCGCCCGCACCTCGTCGGGGTCCATCCCCAGCGCCGTGAACACCGCCTGCTGCACGGCCGGGAGGTGGATGCGGACCGAGCCGCTCGCCAGCTCGTTGCCGTTGTACACCGCGTCGTACGCCCGCGAGCGCAGCCCCATCGCGTACAGCGCGCGCGCGGCCTCGGCGCCGGGCGTGCCCTCGCGGGTGGCGTCCAGGACCGCCTGCACCGCCCCGTCCTCGGGCATGCTGAACGGGTTGTGCGCGTACACCAGCCGCTCGTGCTCGGCGTCCCAGTCGAAGACGGGAAACTCCGTCACCCACAGCCAGGCGTGCCGGGTCGTGTCGACCAGGTCCAGCTTGCGCGCCAGGTGCCGCCGCAGCTCGTCCAGAGCCCCGTCCACCTCCACGCCGCCGCCCTCGTTCGCGCCGCGGAAGTGGCCCACCACGGCCGCGAACAGGTCGCCCGCGGCAAGCCCGGTCGCCTCGTAGAACGCGTTCGCCCGCCCCTCGTCCACCCCCTTCGCGAACTGCCCGGCGAGCGCGCCGTCGTCGCCGCGCTTTACCCAGAGCGCGCCCGCCGCGCCGCCCCGCTTCGCCACCTCCTGCAGCTCGTCCAGCTCCCGGCGCGACAGCCGCGCCCCGCCGGGGACGCGCAGCCCGCGGATGCGCTGCTCCGTCCCCCGCACCCCCTGGAAGATGCGGAAGTCGGCGTCCTGCAGCACCTCCGTCACGTCCACGATCTCCACCCCGTAGCGCAGGTCGGGCTTGTCGGTCCCGTAGCGCGCCATCGACTCGGCGAAGGTGATCTGCGGAAACGGGGTCTCCAGCTCCACCCCCGCCACCTCGCGGAAGATGGCCGCCATCAGCCCCTCGGCCACGCGAAAGACGTCGTCCTCGTCCACGAACGCCATCTCGGCGTCGATCTGCGTGAACTCCGGCTGCCGGTCGGCGCGCAGGTCCTCGTCGCGCAGGCACTTGGCGATCTGGAAGTAGCGGTCGAAGCCGCTCACCATCAGCAGCTGCTTGTAGATCTGCGGCGACTGCGGCAGCGCGTAGAACTCGCCGGGGTGCATGCGGCTGGGGACCAGAAAGTCGCGCGCCCCCTCGGGGGTGGGCCTGGTCAGCAGCGGCGTCTCCACCTCCAGGAACCCCTGCTGAGAGAGGTAGGCGCGCGCCGCCTGCGCCGCCCGGTGCCGGATGACGAAGTTGCGCAGCAGGCCGGGGCGGCGCAGGTCCAGGTAGCGGTAGCGCAGGCGCAGGTCCTCGCCGGGGAGCTCCTCGTCCGCGGCGTAGTCCACCTGGATGGGGAGCGGCTCCGCGCGCGTGAGCACCTCCAGCCCCGTGGCCCGCACCTCGATCTCGCCCGTCTCCAGCGCCTCGTTCAGCTGCCCGTGGATGCGCGGAAACACCGTCCCGTCCACCCGCACCACGTCCTCCGCCCCCAGCCGGCGCGCCTCGGCCAGCACCTCGGCCGGCGTCCACGAGGGGTCGAACGACACCTGCACGATCCCCTCGCGGTCGCGCAGGTCCAGGAACACGATGCCGCCCAGGTCGCGGCGGCGGTGCACCCACCCGGCCACGGACACGGGGTTGCCGGCGTCCGCCGCGCGAAGCGAGCCTGCGGCGTGGGTGCGGTAGGCGGTGGCGAGAAAGTCCGTCATGCGCTCAGGGACGGCGCCCCGGCCCCGGCCGCGCCCCGACGGGCGGCGCGGCGGGCGCGGAGGCGCGTGTACACGAAGGTGGCGGCGGCGACCCCCGCCGCGTCGGCAAACCAGTCCATCACGTCCGGCGAGCGGCCGGGCACGTACATCTGGTGGATCTCGTCGCTGGCGCCGTACATCACGCCCAGCACGGCGCCCACCGCCAGCGGTAGCCGCGAGCGGTCCGCGGCGCGTACCAGCAGCCACCCCAGCACGGCGTACGCCGCGAAGTGCGCCACCTTGTCCAGCCCGGGCACGCCGGGTCCCGGCAGGCGGGGCCGGGAAGAGAGGCTCCAGATCACCGCCGCCCACGCGACGGGGGGAAGCCAGGCCAGCAGCCGCCTCACCCCTCCTCCGCCTCGGCCAGCACGGCCACGAACTCCTCCGGCGATCCCGCCGCGATCAGCCGCTCGCGGAACTCGTCGCGGCGCACCAGCCGCGAGATGCGGCTCAGCGCCTTGACGTGCTGCCCCGCGGCGGAGTCAGGCCCCACCAGCAGAAACAGCAGCCGCACCGGCTGGCCGTCCAGCGCGTCGAACTCCACCGCACCGTCCGTCACGCCGGCCGCCATGGCCAGGGCGGGAACGCTCTCGGCCTTGCCGTGCGGAATGGCGACGCCGCTCCCCACGCCCGTGCTCAGCACCCGCTCGCGCTCGCGCACGGCGGAGAGCACCGCGCCCGCATCGTCCACCGCGCCGGCCTCGCGCAGCACGCCCACCAGTTCCTCCAGCAGCGCCTCTTTCGAGGCGCCCCGCAGGGGCACGCGCACGCGCTCGGGGGTCAGCAGCTCGCTCAGCAGCACCTTGCCAAACCTCGGGCCGATAAAAGGATCAGGCCACGCCTGGGCGTGGCCGGGGTGTGGACCTTGCAAACTAACGTCCACACCGCGGGCCCTGCAAGCACCGAGGGAACCCATGGCCGGACGCGGGGAATCAACGGGATTGCCGCCGCCAGACAGGGAACCGGAAACAGTACGGATGATCGCCACGCCCCAGCAGGTCCAGACCGACGCCCGCCCCGACCTGGTGGGCCTTCTTCCCGAAGAGGCCGATGCCGCCGTCCGGGCGCACTTCGCCGCGCGCGGGCAGCCGGCCTACCGCGCGGGCCAGGTGGTGCGCTGGCTGTACGAGCGCGGCGCCTTCTCGTTCGCCGAGATGACGGACCTTCCGCAGGCGGAGCGCGCGGCGCTGGCCGAGGCCTTCGCGCTCACGGCGCCGGAGCCGGCCCGGGTCTCCCGTTCGGTGGACGGCACCGCCAAGCACCTGTGGCGCCTGGATGACGGCGAGCTGATCGAGTCGGTGCTGATCCCCACCCCCACCCGGCTGACGCTGTGCGTCTCGTCGCAGGCGGGGTGCGCGATGGCGTGCACCTTCTGCGCCACGGGGTGGGCCGGGTACCGGCGCCAGCTGACGGCGGGGGAGATCGTGGCCCAGTTCCGCGGGGCGCGCCGCTGGGCGCAGGAGAACGGCTACGACGACGTCACCAACATCGTGTTCATGGGGATGGGCGAGCCGCTGATGAACCCCAGAGCGCTCTTCCCCGCCCTCTCCATCCTGAACCGCGGCTACCGGTTCGGCGCGCGGCGCATCACCATCTCCACGGTGGGCGTGGTGCCCGGGATCGTGCGCCTGGCCGACATGCCGGAGCAGTACCGCCTGGCGGTGTCGCTGCACGCGCCCAACCACGAGCTGCGCCAGCGCCTGATCCCGCTGGAGAAGAAGTATCCGCTCCCCGAGCTGCTGGAGGCGCTGCGCCGCTTCGACCAGGCGGGGGGCAAGCGCATCACCTTCGAGTACGTGATGATCGACGGCGTGACCGACCTGCCGGAGCTGGCGGACGAGCTGGCGGCGGTGGTGAAGGAGTTCACGGCGTTCGTGAACCTGATCCCCTTCAACCCCATCCCCGGGACGGACTGGGCGCCCAGCAAGCGCGCGCGGCTGGACTGGTTCGTGGACCGCCTGGGCCGCCAGGGCGTCACCGCGTACGTTCGCGAGTCGCGCGGCCGCGACATCGCCGCCGCCTGCGGCCAGCTGCGCGCCGAAGCCACGGAGGGGCGCAAGCCCGTCCAGATCGGCAGTCTCTGACCGGTTTCCTCCACCGCCGCGTCCAATCCTCCCGCCCGGGCCCGCTCCCCCGCGCGTTTGCACCCGTTGCCGCGCGGGACGGTTCTCGAGAATCGCGCATCAGGTGGTGCGGTCCGCCGGTCGCGAACGGCCATGGCGGACCCGTCTGCCCGGCTCGCGCCGGGAGCCCCGAAGGGATGCGAGGTGCCGGAGGACGGCGACCGCCCTCAGCCGTTCCCGTCCGCCTCGCCCACCAGCAGCGCCCGGCGGCTGCGCACGATGCCGTTCTCCAGCTGGAGCACCAGCATTGCGCGCTCGCGCTCCTCGCGCTCGCTCACGTGCACCAGCTGCGAGGAGAGCCGCTCCACGATGAGCGTGAGATCCCGCAGGTCCCTGCGCAGCTCCTTGATCTCTTCACGATCCTCCTGCACGCGCTCCGACAGCTGGATGATGGTGCGCACCAGCTCGTACAGCGACTTCCACATCCTCAGGTGGCGCTCAGGCGCGCCAGGACCTGCCGCGTGTTCTCGCGCAGGCGCACGATTTCGTCCCGCTGTTCGTCGAGCGTGTACAGCGCGTGCCGCAGCCGCCCCAGCAGGCGGTCCACCAGCGTGGGATAGCCGTCGGCGTAGCTCGTGTCGAAGCCGTAGGGGGCGACGGCTTCACGCACGGCCGGCATCGGGGGCGGGGGCCTGGAGAAATCGTACGTGAACGGCGGCGGACGGCCCTCGTCGGGCTCCGCACCGTCGAGGGCGCGGTCCCGCTCGGCCGCGGCGTCCTCGAAAGTGAACTCCTTGCGCCTGGAACGCATGCTCGCCTCCTGCAGAGGGGTCGTCGTGCGCGTGGACGCCCTCGCCGCCCCATCCGCGCAGGGGAAGTATTGCGGCGCTCCCGGCGTGCCATCAAGGGCCGATTTTGGAGCGCTCCGTCAGCGCCAACCGCGCTACAGACCGGCACTTGCACAACCGGCGCAGTGGCTGGATTCCGGCATCGGAGCCTGCTCCCTTTGCGCCTGCCGTGCGCACCCTTCCGGCGGGTTGGGCTGAACGCCTGCGGCCCACCTTCGCCGCCACCCCGTTGGCGCGAGGCGCAGCCCGCGTAGATTACCTGCCAGGATGGCCGATCTCCCGACCCGCAGACCGATGCCGAAAGAATCTCCCTCCGCCTGGGTGAACCACGCGGTGACCCCGGACCAGGCCGGGCAGACCGTGCAGCAGATCCTCACGGGGCCCATGGGCGTGTCCCGGCGCATGCTCCAGCGCCTCACCCGGGCGAAGGGGCTGCATCACAACCGCCGCGCCGCCTGGCTGAACGCGAAGGTGCGCGCCGGGGACGTGGTTTCGGCGCGCCTGCACCCCGCCGAGTCCGCCGGGCTGCCCCCCGTGCCGATGGAGCTGCGCGTGGTCTACGAGGACGGGGAGGTGCTGGCGGTGGACAAGCCGCCCTTCCTTCTCGTCCACCCCACCTCGCCGGAGCAGGACCGCACCCTGGCGCACGGCGTGGCGCACCACCTGGCGCGGCAGGGGGTGCACGCGAAGGTGCACCCGGTGCACCGCATCGACCGCGACACGTCGGGGCTGGTGGTGTTCGCGAAGATGGGCCACGCGCACCACCGGCTTGACGTGCAGCTGCGCGCGGGAGAGCTGAAGCGCGAGTACCTGGCGCTGGTGGACGGGGTGGTAAAGGGGGAACGCGGCGTGATCGACGCGCCGATCGGGCGGGACCCGCGCAACCCCGTGCTGCGCGTCGTGCGCAAGGACGGTGACGCGGCGGTCACGCGCTGGGAGGTGGCGGAGCGCCACCCCACCGCGACGCTGCTGCGGGTGGAACTGGAGACGGGACGGACGCACCAGATCCGCGTGCACCTGCTGCACGCCGGCCACCCGGTGCTGGGGGATCGGCAGTACGGGCGGAAGCGGATCGACCTGATCGGGCGCCAGGCGCTGCACGCGTCGCACCTCGCGTTCGCGCACCCCACCTCCGGCGAGCCGATCCGCCTGGACGCGGAGCTCGCGCTCGACATGCAGGCGGCCATCGAGGTCCTGAAAGGCGAGGCGGCCCGGGAGTGATTCCCCCCAAAGGAGGAACTAATCGAAGGACGCGGATGATGGCCTCATCCGCGTCCTTCGCTCTTTTCCTCCGCGTCCTCACTTTTTTCCTCCGCGTCCTCCGCGTGAGCATTCCCAGCGGAGGGACATCGAAAGCCACAACAATCTGAGGAACGATGATCGCTGACTCAGGCCGGGATTGAGGAGAGTTGGTCTGCGGAAGGAGGAAGTTCCCGCGCGCTGTGGACGACCGCGAGGACGTGGATCTGGTTCGGAAGCAACCGGTAGATGATCCGATACGGACCCTCGATTACCTCGCGCACGTCAGCTCGCTCGAACTCGGGGACAGCGCGCCCGGAGCGCGGGAACCTGGCGATTTGCTTTGAGCGCGACGTCAGACGGTCGATCATCCGTCGCGCGTAGATCTCTGAGTCACGCGCGATGTAGTCGTGCAACGCAGTGAGATGGCCCGCCGCCGTTTCGGTCCAGTGGACTTTCACGGCTCCAGACCGAACCGCGTACGAAGTTCCTCTACCGGAATCGTCCGTCCCGCTTTGCTGTCCTGCATCCCCGCTTCGACCGCTTTGCGAACGTAGATCCCGTACATCAGATCATCCCACGAGAACTCTTCCGGCAGTTGCTCTACCAACCGGATGGCCTCTTCCTTCATGCTCATTGCTCCACCTCCGCGGAATGATTCATCGCTTGCCAGTCTTTCCCCAGCACGACGGTCACGTCGACGTGCAGGTTGGAGTCGGGACGGGCGTAGACGCGGTGGATGGCCATTTCGTCCGCCACGGCGCGGGCGAGTTCGACGCGCCCCACCCGGTCCAGCACCAGCGAGGTGTCGGGCCCGTAGCCGCTCGCGTTCCCAACGTAAACCACGTCGAAGCCGCGGTCGCGCAGCAGGGTGCGGCCCCGGGCCGCCAGGCCGGCGACGCCGGACGCGTTCAGCACCTCCACCCGCACCCGCTCCCCCGATCGTGCCGCCGCCTCCGTGACCCCGTGCGAACCCGCCGCTCCCGGCGGCGCATCCCCGCGTCCGCGCACCAGCCCGGCGGCGAGCGAGCCGACCAGGACGGCCACCACCAGCAGGGTGACGAAGAGCCCGACGGTCTGCAGCCGCCTGCCCGTCGCGCTGGCGCCGGCGCTACGCTCCTTTGACCTGCTCATGTAGCGCGCGCGTTTGGGGGTGCAGCGTGGATCCGCTTTCCGTCACGTGCCGCACGCGCGCGTCCACCACCTCGCGCATCACCGCGTCCATGTCGTGCGGCATGCGGGCGCGCAGCGCGGCCGTCCACTCCGCCTCGTAGCGGCGCCCCGGCTCCAGGAAGTCCGCCAGGTACAGCGCGCGCCCCAGCCGCCCGAAGCGCGCGGAGCCCAGCGTGTGGTAGCGGATGGCGTCCAGCAGCTCCGGGTCCGCCTGCCCCGCCAGCCGCTCGGCGGCCGCCGGGCCGTGCAGCAGCTTCCCCGGCAGGTCGCGGAACTCGGGGGGCACCCGCGGGCGCAGCTCGTCGGGCGGTGCCTCGCGCAGCACGTCGTGCAGCCACCCCGCCGCGACCCAGCGCGTCCGCTCCGGTTCGGAAAGCCCCAGCGCCCGCGCCCACTCGTCCAGCAGGGCGGCCACGCGGCCGATGTGGGCGCGCCGCTTCTCCGACGCGCGCGCCCATTCGGGAAGCTCGCCGCGGGCCGCCGCGCGCACCACCGGGCTCAGCGACCGCTCACTCGTCGAAGCCGCGGCGGACATACGGTTCCAGGATGGCGCGGTTGCGGATGGAAGTGTGCGACAGGTAGTTGAAGCCCTTGAGCTCCACACCGCTGCCGATCCAGCAGCTGTCGATCCGGCAGCAGGGGCCGATGACCGTCTCTTCGCCGATGGTCGTCTTTCCCTCCAGCACGCACCAGGGGTAGACGATGGTGTCGCGGCCGATCAGGACGTCCACGTCCACCATCACGGCTTCGGGAAGGAGAAAGGTCACGCCGCCTTCCATCAGCCGGCGCACCAGGCGGTCGCGGATGGTGGACGAGGCGCGGGCCAGCCCCTCGCGCGTGTGCACGGCGAACGCGTCCGTGTCGCGCAGCACCGGCGCGCCGGGAAGCGCCTCGCGCAGCAGGCGCAGGTCGCCGGAGGGGTTCACCAGGCGCGCCAGTCCCTCGGGGCCCAGCCAGGCGGCCACCGTTTCGCCGTCGCTCCCCTCCAGCAGCGCGTCGCCGTCGGATTCCAGCAGCGGGGCCAGCGCGGGGGTGGCCAGCGGGGCCGCGCCGTCCAGCACCAGCACCCGCCCCTCCGCCGCCGCCAGCGCGTCCGCCAGCGAGTCGGTCAGCCGCACCTCGCCGGGAACGTCGGCGAACAGCTCGGGGACCAGGTCGTGCCCCCCCGCCACCAGCACCCGCGCGGGGGCCGGCGCCAGCGACGCCAGCGCGTGCACCGGGTGCCACGCCAGCGGCCGCCCCGCCAGCGGATGCAGGTAGGTGGAAAGCCGCGAGCCCAGGGGCTCGGACTCCGGCTCCCTCAGCGCGAGGACGACGCCGGTCCACGGAGCCATGCGCGCCGTCAGCTGCCGACGGCCCGAAGCGCGTCCCGCGAGATGCGGTTGTGCTCGTCGACGAAGATGAACCGCGGGCGGTATCCCTCCATCTCCGCCTCGTCGTACTGCGCGTAGCTGATGACGATCACCTTGTCGCCCGGGTGCACCATCCGCGCGGCGGCGCCGTTCAGGCAGATTTCGCCCCGCCCGCGCTCGCCCGGGATCACGTAGGTCTCGAAGCGCGCGCCGTTGTTGACGTTCACCACGCTCACCTGCTCGAACTCCAGCAGGTCGGCGGCCTCCATCAGCACCGGGTCGATGGTGATGGAGCCGATATAGTTCAGATCCGCCCCGGTCACCGTGGCCCGGTGGATCTTGCTCTTGCACATGGTGCGAAGCATCGCGGTCTCCCGCCGAGTTCCGAAAGGGCTGCTGCGTGTACGGCTCAGGGGAGCACGGCGTTGTCGATCAGCCGCGTGCGCCCCACCCGGGCGGCCACCAGGAGCACCGCCCCGGGCGCCGCCCGCCTGACCGGCTCCAGCGTGAGCGCATCCACCACTTCCGCGTATCCGGGCTCCACGCCCGGCACCGACAGCGCGTTCCACAGCGCGGCCCGGAGCGCCTCCGCGTCCCGCTCGCCGGCGGCGAACAGGGCGCGGCTCCGTTCCAGGCCGCGCGAGAGCGCCCGCGCGCGCTCCCGTTCTTCCGCCGAAAGATACACGTTGCGCGAGCTCATCGCCAAGCCGTCGGGTTCGCGGACGATCGGCGCCACCTCCACCCGCACCCCCTGGTCCAGGTCCAGCGCCATGCGCCGGATGAGCGCCGCCTGCTGAAAGTCCTTCTGCCCAAACACGGCCACGTCGGGGTGAAAAATGCCGAACAGCTTCGCGACCACCGTCAGGACGCCGCGAAAGTGGCCGGGGCGGATGGCGCCCTCCATCCGCTCCGCCAGCGCGCCGGGAACTACGGACACCTGCGGCTCGCCGTGGGGATACATCTCGTCCACCCGCGGCGCGAACACCAGGTCCACCCCGCGCCCGCGCGCCATCTCCAGGTCGCGCTCCAGGTCCCGCGGGTAGCGCGCGAGGTCCTCCGCCGGCCCGAACTGCATGGGGTTGACGAAGATGGACATCGCCACCCAGTCGGCCAGCTCGCGGGCGCGGTCCACCAGCGACAGGTGGCCCTCGTGCAGGTACCCCATCGTGGGGACGAGCGCCACCGACCCACCCCCCTGGCGCACCTCGCGCACGGCGCCACGCACTTCAGGGATGGTGTGCACCAGCCGCGTCTGCGCGAGGGTGGCGGGTGCCATCAGAAGGTGTGCTCCGGGCCGGGGTACTCCCCGGCCTTCACGGTGCGCACGAACTCCCTGACCCCGTCCCCCGCCACCTGCCCCACCTCCGCGAACCGGCGCAGAAAGCGCGGAGCGAAGCCGGGGTTCAGCCCCAGCATGTCGTGCAGCACCAGCACCTGCCCGTCGCACCCCGCCCCCGCGCCAATGCCGATGGTGGGGATCTCCAGCGCCTCCGACACCGTCCGGGCGACCGTGCCGGGGACCAGCTCCAGCACCACGCAGAAGGCGCCCGCCTCCTCCAGCCGCCGCGCGTCTTCCAGCAGCCGCGCGGCGCCGCCGTCGTCGCGGGCCTGCACGCGGGTGCCGGTCTGGTTCACGGATTGGGGGGTAAAGCCCAGGTGGCCCATCACGGGGATGCCGGCGTCCACCAGCGCGCGCACGGTCTGGCAGATGCCGGGGGAGCCGCCTTCCAGCTTCACGGCGGCGGCGCCCGTCTCCTGCAGCACGCGGCCGGCGTTGCGCAGCGCGTCCTCGCGGGTGACCTGGTAGGTGAGGAAGGGAAGGTCCACGACGAGCAGGGCCCGGACCACGCCGCGGCGCACGGCGCGGGCGTGGTGGATCATGTCGTCCAGCGTAACGGGAAGGGTGCTGTCCAGCCCCAGCACCACCTGGCCCAGCGAGTCGCCCACCAGCACCACGTCCACGCCGGCGCCGTCCACCAGCCGGGCGAAGAGGTAGTCGTACGCCGTGATGGCGGCGATCTTGTCGCCGCGTCGCTTCATCTCGCGGAGGTCCGCCGCGGCCAGCCGCCGCGCTCCGCCACCACGCTCCGTTGACATGGCTCGGATATCCGCGAAAAGGGGCCGCCACCACGCCGTTTTGCGGCTGGTGACGGCGGGTTGACGGGCGCTGAAGCTAATCCGATGTTGGGGGGGTGTCAAACCCGATCCGCTACGATCCCCTGCTGGTGCGCGCCGTCGCCGCCGAGCTGCGCGCCGCGCTCCGGGGCCGCTCCGTCCAGCCGCAGCCCGTCTTCGACCGCGACCTGTCGTGCACGCTCGCCGTGGAGGGCGGGCAGGTGCTCCGGCTCGATCTGCATCCGCGGCGGGGGTGGATACGGCTGAGCGCGAACGGGCGCGCGTCGGAAAGCGCGAAAGGGGGGGATGCCGAGCCCGAGCTTTCCGCGCGCGTGCTCCGCGTCGGCGCGCCCCCCGACGAGCGGCTGCTGCGCATTGACCTGCAGGACGGCGGGCGCTTTCGCGGCGGCAAGCGCTCGCTGGTGGTGGAGCTGCACACGAACCAGTGGAACGTGCTGCTGATCGACTCCGAGGACCGCCGCATCGTTTCCGCCCTCCGCGCGCGCGACGCCGGGGGGCGCAGCCTGAAGCCCGGCGCCTTCTACCGCCCCCCCGCTCCGGCGCGCCGCGTCCTTCCCGACCGCCCGCGCGACGCCCTGTGGCAGGCGTGGACCACCGCCCTGGCGCCGCTCCCCCCCGCCGAGCGCCCGCGCGAGCTGGTGCGCCGCTTCGCCTACGCCAGCCCGCTGAACGCCGCGGCGCTGCTGGGTCCCGCCGCGGCGGTGGACGACGCAGACGCGCTGGAGGCGGCGTTCGAGCGGTGGTGGGAGGTGGCGGACGGGGACGACGCGGGCGCCTTCATCCTCTACACCCCCGCCGGGCCGCAGCCGTACCCGCTCGCTCTCGACGGGGTGGAGTCCATCCCCGCCGGGTCGCTCCTGGCAGCGATGGAGGCGATCGCCGCGGCGGCCCCGGCGGAGGTGGAGGAGGAGAAGCCCGGGCCGGAGCTCCTGGCCCCCGCCCGCCGCAAACTCGCTTCTGCCGAAAAGCGGATCGAGCGGCTGCGGGAGGAGATGGCCGGCGTGGGCGAGGCGGACCGGCTGCGCGCCAGGGGCGACCTGCTGCTGGCGCACCTGGATTGGGCGGAGGCGGGGGACGCGTCCGTCGTGCTGCCGGACTTCGACGGGGGCGAGGTGGAGGTCGCGCTCGATCCCCGGCTGAAGCCGCACGAGAACGCCGAGCGCCTGTACGACGAGGCCCGCCGCCGCGCCCGTGCCGAGGCGCGCCTTCCGGAGCTGCTGGCGGAAGCGGAGAAGGAGCTGGAGCGGTGGAGCGGCGCCGTCGCGGCGCTGGAGGGCGGAGAAACGCCGGAGTGGGTGCCGGGCGCGCTGCGCCGCGGCGGCGCGAAGGAGCGCAAGCCGGCGCCGGAGGCGGGTGAGCGGCTGCCCTACCGGCTCTACCGCACCTCGGGGGGGCTGGAGGTGCGCGTCGGCCGGTCGTCCAGGGACAACGACCGGCTCACGTTCGGGCACGCGGCGCATGCGGACGTGTGGCTGCACGCGCGCTCGGTGCCCGGCTCGCACGTGGTGCTGCGCTGGACGGAGGAGGGGGCGCCGCCCGCCCGGGACCTGGAAGAGGCGGCGGTCCTGGCGGCGCTGTACAGCAAGGCGCGGACGTCGGGGACGGTGGCCGTGGACTGGACGCGCCGCAAGTACGTCCGCAAGCCGCGCGGCGCCCCGCCCGGCCGCGTGACCCTGATGCACGGCAGGACCCTCTTCGTGGCGCCCGATCCCGCGGTCGAGGAGCGTCTGCGCGCGGAGCCCGGCTGAGCGAGCAACGGATAGGCCTCACACAGAGTTAACAGAGTCAACAGAGTTTGCTCTTGCCGCCCTCGGGGTTCGGCGGCGAAGGCGGGCACTTCCGTGGGAAAGACGAGAGGTTTACGTTGTGGACACCCGAAGCCGCTGCTCTTCTGCCGTGAGGTTTTGGTGAGAGACGTGAATCGGATTACGCGCGAGATCGTCGACGCTGCGTATCGGCTGCACAGCCGCGTTGGGCCGGGGCTGCTGGAGGGGTTCTAGAATCCGTGCTGGCCCACGTCCTGAAAAAGCGGGGACTGCGCGTCGAGCGGCAGAAGGCGGTGCCATTCGAGTGGGAGGACGTGCGGATCAAAGAGGCGTGCCGGCTGGATCTGCTCGTCGACGGCTGCGCGATCGCGGAGCTGAAGTCGGTCGAGAGGCTCCACCCGGTCCACCACAAGCAGGTGCTAACCTACCTGCGCCTGATGGACCTTCCGGTCGGGCTGCTGATCAACTTCGGCGCGGTGAGCCTGAAGGACGGAATCCACCGCATCCTGAACCACCGGACGCCCATCGCCGCTGGTGTAGTCGAGCACGGGCCATCCAGTCTGGTGGTTGCGCGACGGGCAACCTCTCCGGAATCGGCGAGAGCAAACTCTGTTGACTCTGTTCACTCTGTGTGAGGCCAGGTCTGTTCCTGGCCCGCGCGAAAACGGCCGCTGACGTTCGGCACGCGGCGCCGAGGCGGATACCTCAGCCAAGCACGCCGGAGACGATCCGCAGCAGCGCCTCCAGGTTCTCCGGCTCCAGCGGCTGACGGCTGCCGGCGCCGCGGTTGATGGGGAGGGTCAGCAGCCAGGGGACCAGGGCCAGCGACACCAGGCTCATCAGCTTGATCAGGATGTTCATCGACGGGCCGGCGGCGTCCTTGAAGGGGTCGCCGATGGTGTCGCCCACGATGGCGGCGCGGTGGGCGTCGCTGCCGCGTCCGCCGCCGGCCAGCGCCGTCTCGATCTGCTGCCGCGCCATGTCCCACGCGCTCCCGGCGTTGGCCATGAACAGCGCCAGCAGCACGCCGGTCACCGTCGCGCCGGCCAGCATCCCGCCCAGCGCCTCCACCCCCAGCCCCGCGCCCACGGCCACCGGCGCCACCACCGCCAGCACGCCGGGGGCGATCATCTCGCGCAGCGCGTGCCGCGTGGCCACGTCCACCGTCCGCGCCGAATCCGGGGCCACGGTGCCCTCGATGATCGCGGGGGTGTCGATGAACTGCCGCCGCACCTCGGTGATCACCGCCCCCGCCGCCTTGGTGACCGACGTGATCGTCAGCGCCGCCACCGCGAAGGGGATCGCTCCGCCGATCAGGAAGCCGACGACGACGACGGGGTCGATCAGGTTGATCCCCTCCAGCCCCACCCACGACGCGTACGCCGCGTACAGCGCGACCGCCGTCAGCGCCGCGGAGCAGATGGAGAAGGCGGTGATGACGGACCCGGAGGCCTTTCCCGCCGTGTGGAGCGTTTCCGTGACCCGCCGCGCGTCCGGCCCCAGGTGCCCCAGCTGCACGATGCCGCCCGCGTTGTCGGCGATGGGGCCGAACGCGTGCACGGTCATGGTGATCCCCACGGTCGCCAGCATCCCCACCGCCGCCACGGCGATGCCGTAGAGGCCGGATACGGCGTACGACGCGCCGACCGCCGCGCACACCACCAGCAGCGCCGGGACCGACGACTGGAAGCCGGCGGAGATCCCGGCGAGCACGTTGGCCGCGGGCCCGCTGGCCGAGGCCTCCGCGATGCGCCGCGCCGCCGCGGGCCCGGTGAACGCCGCGGTGATCGCGCCCACGGCGATCCCCGCCAGCGAGCCGGCGAGCAGCGCCCAGAACGGGCCGAAGTAGCCGTAGAAGCGCCCCGTGGCCTCGTCCGCCATGTCGAAGCCGAGCAGGTACACCACGCCCAGCATGATCAACAGAAAGAGCCCCGCCGAGGCCAGCTGCACCGTCCGCAGCGCCTGCGCCGGCTCCTCCGGCTTCAGGTAGCGCAGGACGAAAACCCCGGTCAGCGAGGCGATCAGCCCCACCGTGATGGCGAACAGGGGAAGCGAGACGGCGGCGATGCGGTTCTCGTATCCGCCCAGCGTGGCCTCCGTCATCCCCACCGCGATGGTGGCGATCACCGCCGCCACGCAGCTTTCGAACAGGTCCGCGCCCATCCCCGCCGTGTCGCCCGCGCAGTCGCCCACCAGGTCGGCGATGGTGGCGGGGTTGCGCGGGTCGTCCTCGGGGATGCCGGACTCCACCTTCCCCACCAGGTCCGCGCCCATGTCGGCGGCCTTGCTGAAGATGCCGCCGCCCACGCGGGCGAAGAGGGCGATGCTGCTGGCCCCCATCGCGAACCCGCTGACGATCTCGGCGAACTCGCGAAAGCGGATCTCCTCGTAGACGCCGGGGCGGCGGATGCCCAGCAAAAAGAGCAAGCCCGTCCCGACCACCGCCAGCGACGCCACAGCCAGCCCGGCCACCGCGCCCCCGCTGAAGGCCGTCCGCAGCGCCGCGGGAAGGCCGGGATACCGCGCCGCCTCTGCCGTGCGCACGTTCGCGCGCACGGCCGCGAACAGCCCCGAGAACGCCGCCAGCATGGCGCACGCCGCGCCGCCCACGAACGCGCCCGCCGTACGGAACCCGGTGGCCAGGAACAGGAGCAGCGCCGCCGCGATGACGAACGCGGCCAGCACGGTACCGACGCGCCGGGCAAACGCCAGCGCGCCGGATTCGATCTGCGCGGCGAGCCCGCGCATCACCTCGTTTCCGGGGGGCAGCCTGCGCAGCCGGTCCCAGATGAAGAAGGTGACGCCGAGGCCCAGCAGCCCCAGGATCCAGAGCCAGTCGGTAATGAGAGTCAGGTCCACGGGCGCGCCCCACAGGCAGGAAGTGGGCCGGGAGAGCAGACGCCGCACCCGCAACGGGGCTGCGGCGGGCGTAAGCTGAACGGTGTTAGTGCGTTAGTGCGTTAGTGCGTTAGTGCGGGTGCGTGGTGCTCCACCCAGATGCGCCCTGCGCCGGAGCGAATGAATTCGCCGCTGGAAAATCGCGATGTCCGCCTTCGCGGACCGCTCGTGCCGGACGCCGGGCTGCGTGCACATCCGCGGGCCCCCCGCCGTTGAAGCCCCGCTCAGTTTTGCGGGGCTTTCCGCAGTCGTTGCGGCGGCTTCAGCCGCTCCGGCACTAACGCACTCACGCACTCACGCACTCACGCACTCACGCACTCAGTTGTTGCACGCGTCCATCGCCGCCTCCACGCCGTCGCGCATCCAGATCTCCACGCCGCGGATCAGGTCGGGAAAGCGCTCCTCCACCGTCTTGCGGTCGGCGCGGGGCATGGGAGAGAGCACCCAGTCCGCCAGGTCCGCCTGGGGCGGCTTCTGCCCCACGCCGATCCGCAGGCGGGGGTAGTCGCGGGTGCCCAGCACCTGCTCGATGCTCTTGAGCCCGTTGTGCCCGCCCGCGCTGCCGGAGGGGCGAAAGCGCGCGCGGCCGGGGTCCAGCGCCACGTCGTCCACCACCACCAGCAGGTCGCGCCCCAGGTCCAGCGCGTTCATCCGCTTCAGCGGCAGCAGAACGCTGCCGCTGCGGTTCATGTACGTGAGCGGCTTGATGAGCCGCACCTGGAACGGCTCCACCCGGGTGGTGGCGTTGGCCTGGTTCTTTTCCGTGCGAAACCGGGCAACGCCCCAGCTCTGCGCCAGCGCGTCCAGCAGCCACCACCCGGCGTTGTGCCGCGTGTTCTCGTACTCGCGGCCGGGGTTTCCCAGCCCCACGATCACCTTGGCGGCCACGTCGTCGCCTCGCTCCGTCGCGGAAAGGAGCGCCCGCAGGCGCTCCAGCACCCCGCGGATCAGTCCTCGTCGCCCTTGCGGGCCCGCAGCACCTCGGGCTCGGTCTCGGCCTCCTCCGTGTCGGCCGCCTCGGACTCGCCGCGCGCCGAGCCGACCACGGACGCGATGGGCAGCTCGCCGTCCTGAAGGAACTTGACCCCCTCGCGCGCCGGCACGTCGCCCACGCGCACCGACTCGCCCAGCACCAGGTTGCTCACGTCGATCTCCACCCCGTCGGGAATGTTGCCGGGAAGGCACTCCACCTCCAGGTCGTACAGCACCTGGTCCAGGATGCCGCCGTCCGTGTGCACCCCCACCGGCGTCCCCACCAGCCGCACGGGGATCTTCACGTGCAGCGTCTCGCCCGCGTGGACGTGAAAGAAGTCCACGTGCAGCGCCTCGGGCTTGTAAGGGTGCATCTGCACCTCGCGCAGCAGCACGTCCTGCGGCCGCTCGCCGTCGATGTCCAGGCGAACCAGCGTGTTCTCCACGTTCACGGCGGCGATCAGCAGCCCCAGCTCGTGTGCGTTCACGGCCAGCGGGCGCGGCTTTTCACTACGCCCGTAGAGGACGGCGGGAACCTGCCCCGCCGCGCGCAGCTTGCGCGCGGTGCCCTTGCCTGCGCTCTGGCGGAGCGAAGCCTTCAACGTAGGGGATGCGGCCATCGGGTACCTCCGGTCTGCGGGAGCGGCCCCCCTGGCCATCCGGCCACGGGCAGTCCCGCTCCGCGTCAAATCACGACTCCGTCACTCGAACAGCGAACTCACCGACTCGTTGATGTGCGTGTAGCGAATCGCGCGCCCGATCAGCTCGCCCACGGAAAGCACCGTGAGCGTGGGGATGCGCTTTTCCCGCGGCACCGGCACAGTGTCGGTAACCACGATCTCCGTGAACGGCGCGGCGGCCAGCCGCTCCACGGCGGGGCCGGAGAGCAGCGCGTGGGTGGCGCAGGCGTAGATGTCGTTGGCGCCCAGGTTCTTGAGCGCGTGCGCCGCCTCGGCCATGGTGCCCGCGGTGTCGATCATGTCGTCCGAGAGCAGGCAGTCCTTGCCCTCCACCTCGCCGATCACGTTCATCACCTCGGCCACGTTGGCGGCCGGACGGCGCTTGTCGATGATGCCCATGGTGGCGTCCAGCCGCTTGGCGAACCCGCGCGCCATCTTGGCGGACCCCACGTCGGGCGAGATCACCACCAGGTTGGTGAGGCGCTTCTCGCGAAAGTAGCGGGTAAAGACGGGCGCCGCGTACAGGTGGTCGACGGGAATGTCGAAAAACCCCTGGATCTGGTGCTGGTGAAAGTCTACCGAAAGCAGCCGGTCGGCGCCCGCCTCGGCGATCATGTTGGCCATCAGCTTGGCGCCGATGGCCACCCGCGGCTGGTCCTTGCGGTCCTGCCGCGCGTAGCCGAAGTAGGGGACCACGGCGTGAATGCGGGCCGCCGAAGCGCGCCGGGCGGCGTCGATCAGCAGCAGCAGCTCGATGATGTTGTCGCCCGGCGCGGTGGTGCTCTGGATGATGAACAGGTCGCGTCCGCGGACGTTCTCGTCGATGCGGACAAAGATCTCGCCGTCGGCGAACTTCTTGATGGTCACCTCGCCCAGCGGGTACTCCAGCTCCCGGGCGATCTCCTCGGCGAGCGGGCGGTTCGCCGTGCCGGCCAGCAGCATGGGCCCACCGCTCGCGAACGGATCCGGCATGTGCGCGACGCTAAGGGTTCAAGGGTACGGATGGAGCGGTAGAATAGGCCCGCGGGGGGGATGCAGCAAGTGCGCGAGGCGCCGGACGGCCCACCGTGCGACCCGTCCGCGGACGCCCCGGCGGCGACCGGCCTGCGTCCGCGGGCACGCGGTAGACCCGGGGCAACGTCCCAGCCGGAGCGAATGAATTTCGCCTCTGGAAAATCGCGATGTCCGCCTGCGCGGACCGCCCCTGCCGCGCGCCGGAGAAGTGCACCGCGCCTCCGCCGATGAAGCCCCGCGCAGTTTGCCGGGCTTTCCGCGGTCGCGCGGCGGCTTCAGCCGCTCACGCGCGAGCGGGCGCCGCTCCACGAAGCGGCGCCCGCACTCACGCACTCACGCACTCACGCACTCACTCACGCACTCACGCACTCCTACTCCCGCACGAACTCCGTCACCTCGCGGATCTCCACCGGGCCCACGTTGGCGGCGCGGACGGCGGCTTCCACCAGCTGCCGGTCGCCCACCACCACGACCACGGCGCGGTCCGGGCGCACGTACTGGTTGGCCACCCGGCTCAGGTCCTCGGCCGTGACCGCCATCACGCGCTGCACGTAGTCGTCGTAGAACGAGGCGTCCAGGCCGTACGTCTCAAGCGTCGCCAGCTGCCCCGCGATGTCGCGCGTGGTCTCCAGCTGGTCCGGCAGGCGCAGCGCCACGAAATTCTTGATCTTCTGCAGCTCCTGCGGGCTCACCGCCTCCGTGCGGATGCGGTTGATCTCGCGGAAGAACTCCACCAGCGAGCTGTCGGTGGCGTTGGTCTGCACGCCGGCCTGCGCGGTGAACGGCCCCGCGCCGCGCAGCATCTGAAAGCTGCTGCGCGCGCCGTACGACCAGCCGTGCGTCTCGCGCAGGTTGGTGTTCAGCCGGCTGGTGAAGGTGCCGCCCAGCAGCGTGTTCATCACCAGCAGCGGGAAGTAGTCCGGGCTGCTGCGCGGCACCCCCGGGTGCCCGATGCGGATTTCCGACTGCGCCGCGCCCGGCTTGTCGATCAGGTACACCACCGTCCGCGCGATGTCGGGGGGCTGCGGCGGGTCCGCCAGGGCGGCCGCCGCGCCCTGCGAGGTCCATCCGCCGAATGCCTCCGCCACCATCGGCTGCATGGTGGCCGGGTCCACGTCGCCCACCAGGATCAGGGTGGCCGCCTCTGGGCGGTAGCGGCTGGCATGAAAGCTCTGCACCCGCGCGCGGTCCAGCGCCCGCGTGCTCTCCACGTTGGGGTAGCGCCCGTACGGGTGCCCCGCGCCATAGACCAGCGAGGCGAAGGCGTTGTTGGCGATCGTGGTGGCCTCGTCCTTTGCCCGCGCCAGCGCCGTCAGCCGCTCCTCGCGCAGCCGGTCGATCTCGCGCTGCGGAAAGTCGGGGCGCGTCACCACGTCGGCCATCAGCCGCAGCGCCGCGGGAAAGTTGGGGCGCAGCACGTACAGGTTGGCCTGCGCGGCGTCCGCCCCCGAGCCCGTGGAAAGCGAGGCGCCCAGCAGGTCCAGCGCGTCGGCCAGCTCCAGCGCGTCGCGGCCGCCGGCGCCCTCGTCCAGCATGTTGGCGGTGAACGAGGCCAGCCCCGGCGCCTCCGCCGGCTCGTCCGAACTGCCGGCGCCGCGCGTCACCAGCACCGCGCTGACCACGGGGAGCTCCGCCTGCCGCACGTACATCACCGTCAGCCCGTTGGGCAGCCGCATCCGCACGGGATCCGGCAGGTCGATGCGCGGGGCGCCCGTGGGGCGCGGCGGCGTGGTGGGAAAGTCCTGCGCGGCCGCGGGGGCCCCGCCCAGCAGGGCGGCGCCGGCCGCGAAGGAAAGAATCGTCCGTTTCATCACTGGTTCTCCTGGGCGGCGAGCTCCGTCTTTCCCTGCGGCACGATGCTGATCAGGACGCGCGGCCGGCCCGCGACGTACTGCTGCGCCACGCGCTGCACGTCCGCCGGGGTCAGCGCGCGGTAGCGGGCCAGGTCCTGCTCGGAATAGCCGGGGTTGCCCGCGTAGTACAGGTAGTGGTTCAGGCGCTCGGCCTTGCCCTCCACCGTCTCCAGCGCGCCCACGAAGCCGGTCACCAGCCCGTTCACCACGCGGTCCAGCTCCTGGCGCGAGGGCGCCGTCTGCGCCAGCCGGGCCACCTCTTCGTTCACCGCCGCCTCGATGCGGTCCAGGTCCACGTCGGGCTTGGCGCGAACGCGCACCCACAGGTCGCCCGAGATGAGCGAGGCGTCGTTCCAGGCCGCCGTGAACGCGGCCACCTGCTCGTCGTACACCAGCCGCTTGTACAGCCGCGAACTCTTTCCCTGGGTAAGGATGGCCACCAGCGCGTTCAGCGCCGCCTCGTCGGCCGAAAAGCGCGGGCCGGTGCGCCAGATCATTGTCAGTTCGGGGAGCGTGACCCGGTCCTCGCGCGTGGTGTACGTGGTGGCCGCCAGCGCGGGCTGCGGGTCGCGCGGCCGCTCCACCTCCGCCCCGCGCGGAATCCAGCCGAAGTAGCGCTCCACCCACTGCCGCACCTGCTGCGGGTCCACGTCGCCCACGATGGCGATGGAGGCGTTGTTGGGCGCGTAGTAGGTGCGGAAGAACTGGTTCACGTCCTCCAGCTGCGCCGCGTCCAGGTCGGCCATGGAGCCGATGGTGGTCCACGAGTAGGGATGGCTGGCCGGGTACAGCAGGGGCGGCGCGGCCTCCCACAGCAGCCCGTACGGCTGGTTCTCGTAGTTCTGCCGCCGCTCGTTCTTCACCACCCCGCGCTGCCCCTCCAGCTTGGCGGGGCTCATGGCGTCCAGCAGTCCGCCCATGCGGTCCGCCTCCAGCCACAGCGCCAGCTCCACCGCGTTGGAGGGCATCACCTCGTAGTAGTTGGTGCGGTCGGTGTTGGTGCTGCCGTTGTTGCGGGCCCCGGCCGCCTCCAGCCAGTTGTCGAAGTCGCCCTCGGGAACGTTCTTGCTCCCCTCGAACATGATGTGCTCGAACAGGTGCGCGAACCCGGTGCGCCCCGGGCGCTCGTACCCGGAGCCCACGTGGTACCACACGTTCACCGCGGCCAGCGGCGCGGAGTGGTCTTCGGCCACGATCACCCGCAGGCCGTTGTCCAGCGTAAAGGTGGTGTGGGGGATGCTGACCTGCATCTGCGCCGCGGCCGGCGCCGCCGCCGGCGCGGGTCCCGCGGCGGGCGGGGGCGCGCCGCACGCCGCGAGCGCCGCGCAGGCCACAAGGAATGGGGTGGTCCGTTTCATCGATTGCGTCTCCTGGGCGCCGGCCCCGCGGGTTGCGGAGCCGGCCGTTGATCGCGCTGCCCGGACAGGGCAACGTGCCGTCGCAAGGAGTGTACTGCCCCGCGGGCTACGGGGCCATAGGGAAAGTACTGGCTCTGCTAAAAAATTGCCACTGCTCCGTGGCCGATTCTCGCTGCATCGAGAAAGACTCGCGTGCCGGGCGGCAGAGGGGCCCCCGCAGCTCCCGCGCTTGCCCTCCGCACCGGCCGTCGGCATCTTGCACCGCCTTCTTCTCTCCTCCACGTCCGTCCCGACACATGATCCATCCACCCATCGCCCGCGCCGTGGCGGCCGCGGGCGCCGTGCTGGTCGCCGCGGCCCCGGCGGCGGCGCAGCGGCCCACCGTCCCCGTGGAGTTCTTCTTGGGCCGGCAGGAGTTCGCGTCGGAGCTGCGGGTGGGCGACCACGAGTTCGCCGGGCTGCGCCTGGGGCTGGACCGGGCGGACTTCGCCGGGATCCGCGGCTTCGACTGGCGCGGGCTGAACGACGACCACAACGGCGTCGCCCCCATCAAGTCGTACGGCGCCGAGGCGCAGCTGAACCTGAATTCCGGGCGCGGCATTACGCCCTTTCTGGTGGCCGGGGTGGGGCGC
>JAHWJJ010000176.1 GCA_019348475.1 Gemmatimonadota bacterium
CCGGGCACAGGTACTCCGTCATCCCCGGCGTGTACTTGCTCTCGTAGTCGTAGATCCCCTTCTTCGGCCGGATCTCCACCGGCGGGAGGGCCTGATCGCCCAGGATGCCCACCGTCAGCTCGCGCCCCTTGGCGAAGCGCTCGATCATCACCTCGCTGTCGTACTGCGCGGCGTCGCGCACGGCCGGCTCCAGCCCGGCATTCTCCGCAACGACGTGGATGCCCACGCTGGAGCCCTGCCGCGACGGCTTTACCACGCACGGAAGCCCCACCAGGTCTTCGATGATGTCCGGATCGAAGGTGAAGTCCGGCGCCCGCGCCACCCGCCACGGGAGCGTCGGCACCTGGGCGTCGCGCAGGAGGCGCTTGGTGACGTCCTTGTCCATGGCGACGCCAGAGCCCAGCGGTCCGCTGCCGGTGTACGGGATCCCCACCAGTTCCAGGAGCGCCTGCACGGTACCGTCTTCGCCCTCGCCGCCGTGCAGGGCCAGAAACGCCAGCTCGGCACGGCGCAGCTCCGGCACCTGCGCCAGCTCCAGCAGGGGGAGCGCGTGCTCCAGGTGTTCGGGGGGGGCGCTCTTCACCCCGCCCGGCAGCAGATCGTTCTCCTCCGCCTCGGGGACATGGCCGGCGGCGGTGTCCACCGTCCACACCTGGTGCCCGCGCTCGCGCAGCGCCTTTACGATCGCCAGTCCCGACGCCAGCGACACCTCCCGCTCCTCACTCGTTCCGCCCATCAGCACGGCGATCTTCATCCACCCGTCTCCCGGTTTCTCATTCGTATGGATCGTCTGCACGATGGCGTGCGCACCGCACGAAGCGTACGCGGCCGGGGGCGCGCCTCGGAAGGACGCGAACCGGCCTCCGCCAGATCCCGAGCCGAGTGCACCGCGGCCCCCCGCGTTGGAGCCTCGCGCGGTTCGCGAGGCGTTTCGCCCGCGTTGCGGCGGCTTCAGCCGCTCCGGCGGACGCGCCGCTCCTCGTGCTCTGGCCCCGCGCGCGTCCCGGTGGCAACTTGTCGGCACCCCCGCGGAGGGCGCGGAGAGCCGACATCCCAGCACGGTTGAACCCGATGGTCACGCATCACATGCCCCAGACCGACTGGATCTGGAAGGACGGAGAGTGGATCCGCTGGCAGGACGCCACCGTGCACGTCCTTGTCCACTCTCTCCAGTTCGGTTCGTCGCTCTTCGAGGGGATCCGCTGCTACGACACGCCCGAGGGGCCGGCCATCTTCCGCCTGGACGCCCACCTGCGGCGCCTGCGCGATTCCGCGAAGATCTACCGGATCGACATCGCCGCCCGCATCCCCGCCCTCGCCGAAGCGTGCGGAGAGGTCGTGGCGCGCAATGGACTGCGCGAGTGCTACGTCCGCCCGATGGTGGTGCGCGGCTACGGCGCGGCCGGGCTGTCGCCGGTGGGGAGCACGCTGGACCTGTACATCGCGTGCTGGCCGTGGGGCACCTACCTGGGCGAGGGCGCGCTGGAGAACGGCGTGGACGTAAAGGTTTCCAGCTGGCAGCGGCAGGAGCCCAACACCTTTCCGTCTGGCGCCAAGGCCGCCGGCAACTACCTGAACTCGCAGCTGGGGCGGCTGGAGGCGCTGGAAGACGGCTACGCCGACGCCGTCGCGCTGGGCCCCGGCGGCCTGGTGAGCGAGGGGACGGGGCAGAACGTGTTCCTGGTGCGGGACGGGGTGCTGATCACCCCGGCGCTGGACGGAACCAATCTGAACGGCATCACCCGCGACAGCATCCTGAGGCTCGCCGCGGACCTGGGCATCCCCACCCGCGAGCAGGCCGTGGCGCGCGAGTGGCTGTACACCGCGGACGAGCTCTTTTTCACGGGCACGGCCAGCGAGGTGACCCCCATCCGCAGCGTGGACCGCATCCCCGTCGGCGAGGGGAGGATGGGCCCCGTCACCCGCGCGCTGCAGCAGCGGTACCTGGACATCGCCCGCGGCCGCGCGCCGGACACGCACGATTGGCTGACGCGGGTCCCGGAGATGGCCGCGGCCACGGTGTGATGCGCCGAACGATCTGCAGAGGGTCCCCAGGGGTTTCCGCAAAGAGGCGCAGAGACGCGGACCGCGAGCAATCGACCTGTCGATACAAAGAAACGCAGCGGCCGTGTAGCCGCTGCGGTTCTTCATTCGATCAGCGAATCTCGAGGTCCGGGTCTACGCTGCGCCCAGCCGCCTGCCGGCGGAGCCGGCCTCCGCGTCCGCCAGGGCGCGAAGGACCGGCGGGGCACCGTCGCCGTCGTTCACGATGGCGTGCATCGCGTGGCGGGCTGCCTCACGCGCGACGGCGTGAAGGGCGCTTTCACTGAGCGCGTTCAACCGCGCTTCCAGGGCGTTGATGTGGCTGGAGAGCTCGGCGCGTTCGCGGACGTGGTCCAGGTGCATTTGCTGAAGCCGCTCATCGAAGCGCTGAACCGCTGCCCTGAAGTCCGTGAGCGTGGTGGTCGTCTCCCGGTGCAGGCTCTCGAACCTGACCGTCGTGGTCACGATCTCCTTATACAGGTCGGCGACGCGCTGGCCCACGTCGGAGAAGCTGCTCATCGGTCCTCACGGCACGGGTTGTCGTGGGATGCGGATTGGCCGCGGCGCGCGCCCAGGACCGGGCAGCGGTCATTTCGGCGATGAGGCTGTCGATGGATTTCCCCAGCCGGTCGTTTGCCGCGCGTGCCTCGTCGAGCAACGATTCGATCATCACCATCTGCTCACCTCCACTGCCGGAGTAGGCGCTGATGCCGTGAGGTGGTACGGGCCGCACGACCACTCCCAAAGTAGAACAGAGTGAACAATCCGTCAAGCCGCCCGTGTCCCGCCCGCACCGCCGCTGGCGCCGTCGCACCGTGGGCGCACCGGGCACGGCTCGGAAGCGAACCATCCCCCTCCCGATCCTCACGCACCCTCCCCCGCCCCCACCGCCTCCTTCACCTTGCGCGCCAGCCCCGCGCCGAATCCGGGCAGCGCGGCGATCTCCGCCTCGGAGGCGGCGGCCACGCCGCGCATGGAGCCGAACCTGGCCAGCAGCGCCTTTTGCCGGGACGGGCCCACGCCGGGGATGGTGGCCAGCTCTGAGCGGATCGTCCGCTTCGTGCGCAGCTTGCGGTTGTAGGTGACGGCGAAGCGGTGTGCCTCGTCGCGCAGCCGCTGAAGCAGGCGCAGGGCGTGGCTGCGGCGCGGCAGGCGCACGCCGTCGGGCCGCCCGGGGAGAAAGATCTCCTCCTCCTTCTTGGCCAGCCCGACCACCGCCTGCTGCGCGAAGTCCAGCGCCTCCAGCGCCTTGCGCGCGGCGCCCAGCTGCCCCTTTCCCCCGTCGATCACCGCCAGGTCCGGCAGCGGCTTTCCCTCCTCCACCCGGCGGCTGAACCAGCGCGTCACCGCCTCGTGCATGCTGGCGAAGTCGTCGTTCCCCCACTCGCCGCGGATCTTCATCTTGCGGTACTCGCCCTTGGCGGGCTGCCCGTTCTCGAAGAACACGGCGGACGCGACCACCTCCGTCCCCTGCGTGTGCGAGATGTCGAAGCACACCATCGTCCGCGGCACCACCGGCAGCTCCAGCACCTCCTGCAGCTCGTACAGGGCGTCGGGGGCGCGCTCGGCCGCGGCGTTCCCCATCAGCTTGCGCTCCTCCAGCAGGTGGCGCGCGTTCTGGTCCGCCAGCCCCACCAGCTGCACCTTTTCGCCGCGCTGGGGCACGTGCAGGCGCACCGCGCGGCGGGCCTGGCCGCGCAGCAGCTCCTCCAGCACCGGGCGGTCGTCGAAGTCCATCCCGAAGAACACCTCCGGCGGCATCCCCTCGGGGTCGCGGCTCAGCCGGTCCGCGTACACGCGGGTGGCGAACGTCGACAGCGCCTCCTCGTCCGCCTCGTCCTGCAGATTGGTGAGGAACTGCGCCTCGCGTGCCAGCAGCTTGCCCTCGCGGATCTGCAGCACCACGCCGCACGCCTCCGCTCCGTCGCGCGCAAAGCCCACGATGTCGCGGTCGCTGCCCGAGACGTCCACGATCTGCTGCCGGTGCTCCAGCGCCTCCAGCTGCCGGATGGAGTCGCGCAGCTCGCCCGCGCGCTCGAAGTTCATCTCCTCCGCGGCCTTCTGCATCTCCGCCTTCAGCCGCCGCGCCACCATGCGCGTGTGCCCGCCCAGCACCCCGGTGATCTCGTCGATCATCCCCCGGTACTCGTCCGGGGTCTGCAGGGCCACGCACGGCGCCTTGCAGCGGCCGATGTGGTAGTCCAGGCACGGCCGCGCCGGCACCTCCTTCGGCAGGTTGTACTGGCAGGAGCGCACCGTGTACAGCTTCTTTACCAGCTCCAGCGACTGCCGCATCCGCCGCACGTCGGTGTACGGGCCAAAGTAGCGGCCCCCGTCCTTGCGCAGCGTCCGGGTGACGAACACGCGGGGGAACGGCTCGCTGGTCACCTTGATGTACGGATACGTCTTGTCGTCGCGCAGGTTGATGTTGAAGCGCGGCCGGTTCTCCTTGATCAGGTTGTTCTCCAGGATGAGCGCCTCGGCCTCGCTGCGGACGACGATGGTGTCCACGTCGGCCACGCGCCGCACCATCTCGCGCGTCTTGATGCCGTGCTGCGCCCCGCCCTGAAAGTACGAGCGCACGCGCGAGCGCAGCGACTTGGCCTTCCCCACGTAGATGATGGTTCCCTCGGCGTCCTTCATCAGGTACACGCCGGGTCCGGTGGCCAGGGTGCGGAGCCTGCTGTCGAGGGGGGAGGCGGCTTCGGTGGACATCGACGCGTACGGCGGCTGCGGACGGGGTGCGGAACCACGGACTTTCGTGATACACCGCCCGCGCAATTCCGGTCAGCCGCGCGCAGTCGGGGTCAGCCCGGGGATTCGGTGGATGAGGAAGACGGAATTCGGGCGGACCCCCCGGCCGATACGGCGGATTCCGACGTCCGCGGATCGCGTGTTCCCGTGGATGGGGAAGATGCGGCCACTCCGCCGGCGACAGCCTCGAGATCCACGCCGCGCATCGCCTGCACCGCCGCCTCCCACCGCCCCTCCGCGCATAATCCGCGGATGCCGGCGTCGTCGTACGCCGATTCCGCGGCCTGGATCAGGGCGCGGCGCATGGCCTCGGCGGCGGAGCGGGACTGCTCATCCATTCCGTTCCCTCAATCGTCTCCGGACGGTGAGGGAAACCGACGCGACGGCGATCGACGATTCGGATCCGCCGATCCACAAAGCTCACCGCCGCCCCAGCTTGCCCTTGATCCGCCGCAGGATGGCGCCGCTCTGCTCCAGCCCCAGCGCCGCGGCCACGCCGAAGTAGACCACCCCGAAGGTGCCCAGGACCAGCACCCCGCGCAGGAAGATGTGGAGCGCCTCGGGGAGCAGCATCCGCAGCGCCCACCCCGCGGCCGCGCCCGCCAGTGCCGCCGCGAACATCCGCGCGACGGGGCCGGCGCCCGCGCCCACGCTGCCGATGCGGTTGCGGAGCGCGCGCTTGAGCAGCGCCCACTCCACCCACGCCGCGATCCCCGTCCCCAGCGCCAGGCCGATCACGCCGAGCTGCTTGTCACCGATCCGCAGGTGCGAAAGGATGCCGCCGGGAAGGTCCAGCCCCAGCCGCTCGACGCGGATGGACTCCAGCTGCGTCATCAGGATCACAGCCAGCGCCGCGGAGAGCACCACCCGCACGATTGCGTAGCGCGCCGGCGTGCGCGTGTCGCGCAGCGCGAAGAAGGTGGTGGACAGCATCCGCGACGCCGTGGTCGCCAGCAGGCCCACGGAAAACCCGACCAGCGTCAGGTACACCACCAACGTGTCCGTGCGGTCGAACTCGCCCGTCTGCAGCAGCGTGGCCACGACGACGTCGCCCAGCAGCGCGAACGCGACGAACGACGGGACGACATAGAAGGCGACGCGCTCCAGCCCGGCGGAGGCCCGACCCCGCAGCACCTCGTCCCCCGCCGACCGCTGGCGCGACAGCTCCGGCAGCTCCGCCGCGGCCACGGACATGGCGAACAGGCTGATGGGCAGCATGTAGAACAGCTGGGCGAACTGCAGCGTGGCCAGCGCCCCCGCGGCCAGGAACGAGGCCAGAAAGTAGTCCAGGTAGCCGCTGATCTGCACCACGCCCCGGCCGACGACCGCGGGGCCGGCGTTCCGCACCGCCTCGCGCACTCCTTCGATGCGCAGCCCCCAGCCCAGCTTGAGCTCCCGCTCCAGCTGAAGGACGCGCGGCAACTGGACGCCGAACTGCAGCACCCCCCCCGCCAGCGCGCCCCACGCCAGCAGCACCACCAGCTCCCCCGGCTGCATCCCCCGCCCGAACGCCAGCAGGGTGGCGATCATGGCCGCGTTCCACAGCACCGGCGCGAAGTAGGGGAGAAAGAAGTTGCGGTGGCTGTTCAGAATGCCCAGCGCCCAGGCGGAGAGCACCAGGATCCCCGCCATGGGAAAGACGATCCGCGTCACCGAGACCGTGAGCGCGTACCGCTGCGCGTCCAGCCCGGGCATGAAGATGGTGACGATCACCGGCGCCAGCAGCACGCCGATGAGCGCCAGCGCCCCCGCCGCGGCGAACAGCAGCGAAAAGATGGCGCCGGCCACCTGCCCCGCCTCTTTCTTGCGCCCCTGGTGCAGCAGCTCGGAATAGACGGGGATGAACGACGCGCTCAGCACCCCTTCGCCCAGCAGGTTCTGCAGCAGGTTGGGCATGCGCATTCCCGCCGCGAACACGTCCGCGAACGCTGACGTGCCAAAGAACATCGCCACCACGCGCGTGCGCACCAGCCCGGCCACGCGGCTCAGGAGGATGCCGATGGCGATCATCCCCGACGCCGCCGTCGACGACCGCGCGGCCTCGGGCACCGCGGCCGCGGGCTCTACGGCGTCGTCCGCGGGGTCGTATGCCAGCGCGCCGGCCTCGATCGCCTCCGGCCGGGCCGGGGGCATGGGCAGGGTGGCGTCGGGATCGGGCGCGAGGGGATCGGGCTCGTCGCTGCGGTCAGGCCACGCGCTGGGGTCGCGGGTCATCAACGGTCCGGTGGAAGAACGCCCGCGCGGGGGGCTCCCGGCGGGCGGTTCGGCACGTCAGTCGGGCGCGGTGCCCGCCGGCTGGGCGCGCGCGGGTGCATGGACCGCGCCACCCGGCGCCGCCTGCGCCTCGTCCCCCGCGTCGAAGCGGACCTCCATGGCGGCCGCCAGGTCGCGCAGCAGCGTGGGGCGCATGGCCAGGTAGGGAAAGACGTTCAGCACGCGCTCCTGCGGGGCGCCCCGCGGCATCAGGTGGTTGCGGACCAGGGGCAGGTCGTGGGTGATGCCGCGGTCGTGCTTCTTCGCGTGCGACAGGATCCTGGCCTCCGCCTGCGCCACCTCCAGCAGTGCCCGGTTGCGGCGCGCGCCCACGGCCCCTTCCAGGTTGGGGTCGATGCCGCTCGCCGCGTCCATTACGTCGCCGAATCCCTGCACCAGCGCCACCCGCAGCGCGCGCAGGCGGCCGGCGACCTCCGCCGGCAGGCGGCGCCTGGCCAGCAGCGACGCCAGCTCGTGTTCGGGGAGCCGCAGCTCCGCGTCGCCCACGCCCAGCTCGGCCGCCTTCGCCGCCACCGCGTCCGGCACCAGCCGCGCGGAAAAGCGGGGAAAGGCGATCGGGGGGATGATGCCGAAGGCCTGGAACAGGGGCCCGATCTGCGCGAAGTACGCCGTCTCCGCCGGTCCGCCCACGTAGGCGAGCGTGGGAAAGACGGCGGATTCCACCACCGGCCGCAGAAACACGTTGGGGCTGAACGCGCCCGGCTCCGCCCGCATCCGCTCCGCGATCGCGTCCGGCGAAAACCGCATCCGTGCCTGGCGTGCGATCCATCCCCCGCCCAACCGGGCCAGCCGCTCGCGCCCGGCGGGGCCGTGGAAAAAGACGTTCGCCGCGTCTTCCATCACCGTCACCGGGGCGGCGTAGCCGGCGGCCTCCAGCTCCGCCGTCCGCTCGCGCACCAGCCGCTCGTGCTCCGCCGCGCGCTCCACCTCGCCCAGCAGCACGGGGAGGGAGGCCCGCTTCACGTGCGGATCGGCCGCGTCCGTGACCAGCAGGTCGAAGCTGGAGAACAGCCGCTCCACGGTTCCGCGGAACGCCTCCGCCACCGTTCTCCCCGGCTGGTAGGCGCCTATAACGTCTCTCAGATGTACGGCGGTACCTGCAAGGGGTCCAATGGCTTGCAGCAGTTCGTCTGATACGGATTCTACGTCCTCCCCCAGCCGCATCTCGCTCATCGGCAGGGGGCGCGCATCGGTGGCTCGGACGGCCAGGCGGCGCAGCTTCCCTCCCCCGTCGACCACCCACGCGTGGCTCGCCTCGGCGAAGTCGTGGTCTTCGGAGGCGGCCCAGAAGAGGGGGAGCACCACCGTCCCCAGCCGCTGCTGCAGGGCTTCGGCGAGCCGGATGGCGGTGAGGACCTTGTGGATGGTGTACATGGGTCCGGTGAACAACCCGGCCTGCTGACCGGTAGTCACCATTGCCCCGCCCTCTTCGACGAAGCGCGCCAGCCGCGCCGCCGCCCCGGGCGACGTGGGGCGCACGGCCGCGGCCGCCGTCTCGCGCTCGGCGCGCCCGAACCGGCGGCCCACCTCGGCCAGCTTGGCGCGGAACCCCGGGAGGTCGCCGGGATGGCCGGCGAA
>JAHWJJ010000177.1 GCA_019348475.1 Gemmatimonadota bacterium
GACGAGCGGCGGGCGCGGCGCGCGCGGGCCGCGGCCATGTCATCCTGCTCGTGCCACAGGCGGTGCTGCAGCCGGTCCATGAAGTCGCCCGAGACCTCCAGCTCCGGCAGGCCCCGCAGCACCTTTACGCCCCCGTCGACCACCCGGTCGTAGCGCGCGCACGACGCGCACTCCCGCAGGTGCGCCTGGAACGCCACGCGGTCGGGAAGCGTCAGCAGCCCGTCGCGAAAGTCGCCGTAGCCGTCCAGAAAGGTGCCGCAGTCCATCATCTTGCGCCTGCGCCGCTGGTTGCAGCCGAAAACGCCCGGCTGAGTGCCCTGGGCTGCGTTGTACGCGCGGCGCGTGTCAGGGTTCCACACCCCGCGCGTCCCGTGGACACACCCCGTCCATCCCGTGTGACAACCGCACGATGCATGCGCCGAAGGGAAAAGGAAAGCGGTCCTCACGCAGAGTCAGCCCTGGAACCGGCAGAAAACCGGGGATCCGCGTAATACCCCTGGTGTTCCGGAAGCGCCGGTCGGATTCTGAGGATCGCAATGCCATTTCGCCGCGGCTGGACCCTCGCGACCGGTGCGCGTGAAGCTTGACGACACGCGTGATCGACGCCTATCGTGCGCCGCGGCCGGGAGCGCGCCGCAGATGCAATCCGTCCTTCCCCCCCGGCCGGCCGATTCCGCCAGCCGAATCGAACGAAGATCCAGATGCCGGCGCGCGTGCCGGCATCTTCTCGCGGAGGTGGACCGCGCCTCCCGCTCACCATCCTATCTCCCCGGAGAACAGGCATGCGTCGGATTTCGGTACTCGCGGCCGCGGCCGCACTGCGGGGCACGGTCCAGACGGTCTCGGCACAGACGCCGCAGTTCGCCCTCGAAGTGCGCGGCGGCTACGCGATCCCCACCGGCGACTGGAACGAGGACGACACGTTCGAGAACGGCTTTGGCTTCGGCGCCAACGTCATGGCCATGGTGACCCCGCAGATCGGCGTGTACGCCGGATGGGAAACCTTCGAGTTCAAGGTGGACGAGGACGAGGAAGGGGTGGAAGCCGACGCCACGGACGCGGGGTTCCGGGCCGGCGTCACCGTCAACGTCCCGCTCGCCCAGTCTCCCAATCTCACGCCCTTCGTGGAGCTCGGTGTGCTGTACAACACGCTGGAGATCAGCGCCAGCGCGGGCGGCGCCTCGATCGACGTCGAATCCGACGCCTCGCTCGGGTTCGAGGCCGGCCTGGGCGTCGCCGTGGCACTGGGCCAGCGGCTGAGCGTGGTGCCGATGGTGCGCTACCGCCGGCACGAGGTGGAGTTCGAAGACTTCAGCGACGAGAGCGACACGATCGAATACGTCGTGGTCGGCATCGGCCTGCGGCTGCGCCTGTAATCATCCCCGATCCGGCTGACCGCTCGGTGCGCGGAACCTGCTTGCCTCACGCGCAGGGGCCGGAAGGCACCGCGGTTTCGAACCCCGGTGTTCTCCGTGCCCGCCGTGTGAGATCGAGTGTTTTTCAGGAAAAGAAAGCGGGGGTGGACCAGACGCCGGTCCACCCCCGTCCTGCTCCCGCCCCCCGACGGGAAGAACTCAGTCCAGCACCGGCGCGATCAGCTGGGCGAAGTTGTTGCGCGCCCGGTTCAGCCGGCTCTTGACCGTGCCCAGGTTGGTCGCGGTGATGTCGGCGATCTCCTCGTACGTCTTTCCCTCCATCTCGCGGAGGATGAAGACGGTGCGGTGGTGCTCCGGCAGCTGGTCCACGGCGGCGTCCACCTGGCTCTTCAGGTGCCGCTTGCGGAACAGGTCGTCGGGCCGGTAGGTGTTGTCTTCCCACTCCAGCGGACGCGCGTCGGCGTCGCGGTTCTTCATCAGCGTCTGGAACAGCACCAGCGGGTTGCGCGAGCGGTTGCGCAGCTCGTTCTTGGCCAGGTTCGACGAGATGGTGTACACCCAGGTGGAGAACTTCTTGGTCTGGTCGAACCGGTGCAGGTGCCGGTAGACGCGGATGAAGGTCTCCTGCACCAGGTCCTCGGCGCGCTCGCGGTCGCCGGTGGTGCGGTAGATGAAGTTGAGCAGGCGGTTCTGGTACCGCTCCACCAGCTCGCCAAAGGCCAGCCGGTCGCCGGCCAGGTGCGCGGCCACCACGCCGCTGTCGTCCAGCTGCTTGAGCGATTCGCGGGGCGTGGGCTGCCCGGCGCTGCGTTCCTTCGCGAGAACCTGAAACATGGTCTTGGACTCCCTGGGGGGAAAAGCCGGCAGGGGCGGCCTGCGTATCGGCGAGAAGGAAAGGCAGGTGCCGTTCCCTGACCGCCACCTGTTTTGGATGCGCCAAAAGCCCGCACGGTTGCTGCACTTTTGACCCATCCGGCCGCCGCCCCCGTTCTCACGCCTGTCCCCCCGTGAGGACGGCCGAGAGAGAAAGTGACACCGTTTTCCGTAACGCGCGCGCCGTGCTGTCCGGAGAACGTCCGTCCGGCCTCGCCTATGACGCCCGCGCCTACATCCCGAACACGAACCCCGCCGCGTACAGCAGGGTGCACATCGTCTTGCCGTCGGTGACCTCGCCGTCGCGCACCATCCGCAGCGCCTCGGAGAGCGGCACCGCCACCGTCTCCATGAACTCGTCGGCGTCCATCTGCGTGGGCCCCGCGGTGAGATCGGTGGCCATGAACAGGTGGATGCGCTCGTCGGTAAAGCCGGGCGTGGTCCAGATGGCGGTCAGCGGGCGGAGCGTACCGGCCTCCAGCCCCGTCTCTTCGCGCAACTCGCGCCGCGCGCATTCTTCCCACGGCTCGCCCGGGCGGTCGGGGCGTCCGGCGGGAACCTCGTACAGCCACCCTCCGGCGGCGTAGCGGTACTGGCGGATCAGGACGATCTGCGGATCGGGCCCGTCCGGATCGCCCAGGACGGGAAGGACGGCCGCGGCGCCGGAGTGGCGGACCATCTCCAGCTCGCCCGTGGAGCCGTCGGGAAAGCGGACCGTGTCCACCCCCAGGTCCACGATGCGCCCGCGGTGAACCGGCCTGCGCTCGATCAGCCCGGGCTCGGCCGCGGAAGGCTGCCTGTCGGAATCGCTCATTCGCCGATGTTCGTGGATGGAAGATGGAGGTTCGCCGCTCCGGCTACAACTGGCCGGACGGTGCACTAACGCGATCCTAATTCCGGGCCCGCTCGCGCCGCCGAGTTTCGGCGGTTTGCTCCGCGCCGCGCCCCCCTCCGCTCGCTCAGGCTCGCACCTCCCGCAAAAACCCCTGGAGGAGGTTGAACTGCGTCATCCCCGCACCTTTGCGCGCAGCGCCGGATGACTCAGGACGACAGGTCTCCTTGTGCGTCGGCCCATCACGGAAAGACGACGCTCCGCGGGGGGGCCGCGGAGCGTCGCCATCCGCCGCGCCGAACCTGCGTCAGGTGAGCACGTCGGAGGGGTCGATCACCTGGACGGGGCCGATCTCCAGGGCATCCAGGCCGCCGCGGAGCGCGTTCGCGTCGCCCACGACGACGACGGCGGCGCGGTGGGGCATCAGCCGGCGGCGGGCGGCGTCCTGCACCTGCGCGGCGGTGACGGCCATCAGGCGATCGCGGTACGTGTCGTAGTAGTCGTCCGGCAGGCCGTAGACGGCCATGGAGCTCAGCTTGCCGGCCAGCCCGTCCGTGGTCTGCAGCGCAAGGGGAAAGGTCCCGGCCAGGTAGCTGCGCGCGTCGGCGAGCTCCGCGTCGGACACCGGCTCCTCCTGCATCTGGCGCATCTCGCGCAGCATCTCGCTCACGGCGTGCGCCGTCCCCTCGCTCTGGATGGCCGAGGAGATGGTGAACGTCCCCGGCAGCCTGCGCATGCCGAACGCGGAGCTGGCGCCGTAGGTGTAGCCCAGCCGCTCGCGCAGGTTCAGGTTCAGCCGAGACGAGAAGATGCCGCCCAGAACGGCGTTCATCACCGTCACCGCGAAGTAGTCGTCGGCGGTGCGCGGAATGCCCACGTGCCCCACCCGCACTTCGCTCTGCACCGAGCCGGGCCGGTCGGCCAGGATGACGGTCGTCCGGTCGAAGGGCACCTCGGTCTCCGGCGCGCGCGGGGGCGGCGGCGCGCCCGCCCACCCGGCGAAGTACCGCTCCGCCAGCGCCGACACGCCGTCCAGTGTCACGTCCCCCGCCGCGCAGAGCCACGCGCCGGCGGGAAGGTAGTGCGCCGCGTGGAACTCCGCCGCGTCCTCGCGCGTGAGGGTCGCCAGCGTGCTCTCCGGCCCGCCCAGCCGGCGGCCGAACGGGTGGCCGGGGGGAAAGCTGAAGTGCGCGTTCAACTCGTCCGCCAGCGACGCGGGGTCGGCGCGGCGCTGCACCACGGAGGCCAGGCGCTCGTCGCGGATGCGCTCCACCTCGTGCCGCGGAAACGTGGGGCGGATCACCAGGTCGGCCAGGATGCGCATTCCCGCCTCCAGCCGCGAGGTGAGCGCGGTAAAGCCGACCAGCGACGAGTCCCACGAGATCCCCGTCTCCAGCGCCAGCCCCAGCTCGTCCACCGCCTCAGCGATCTGCGTGGCGTCGCGCCCGCCCGCGCCGGACTCCAGCAGCCCCGCGGTCAGCGAGGCCAGGCCGCCGCGTTCCTCCGGCTCCGCCAGTCCGCCGGAGGGGAGCACCAGGTCCAGCGTCGCGACGGGAAATGCGTGGTTCTCGGCGACGATCACCTCCAGCCCGTTCTCCAGCCTTCGCCGGCGCACGTCGGGGAAGTGGAACGGGCGCAGGGGCCCGGGCGCGGGGGGGCGCGAGCGGTCCAGCACGCGTTGCTCCCTCATTCCGCCTCCGCCGCCGGGGCCGGGGCCGCCGGCACGTAGGTGAGCACCACGCGGTTGTCCGCGGACAGGTGCCGGGCCACGAAGGCGCGCACGTCGTCCCCCGTCACGGCGCGGTAGCGGTCCATCTCGGTGTTGATGAGGTCCGGGTCGTCGAAGTACGTGGTCAGCATGGAAAGCTGGTCCGCGCGCTCGTTCACCTTCTGTAGCTCCAGCACCCGCCGCGCCTCCACGCTCACCAGGGCGCGCTCCATCTCCTCCGCGGCGGGCGGCTGCTCCGCCAGCCGCCCCAGCTCCTCCAGCAGCGCCTCCTCCACGGGTGCCGGGGCGTGCCCGGGCGGCACGTTGGCCCGCAGGATCAGCGCGGCGGCCCCGGTCACGACGGGGAGCACGAACGCCGCCACCGCGCGCGCCACCCGCCGCTCGCGCACCAGGGCGCGGTACAGCCGCGCGGACTTGCCCCCGGCCAGCAGCTCCGTCACCACGTCCGCCACGTAGTACTCCTGCGAGCCGTACGGCGGACCGCGGTAGGCCACGTAGATGCGCGGCACGGCCACGGCGGACGCGACGGTTTCGCGCACCTCACGGCCCAGGTGCAGCGGGTCCAGCGCCGGCCGGCCGGGGAGCGGGGGGACGCCGGGGCCGCGGGGGATGGGGCCGAAGTAGCGGTCGATTAGCCGCCGCGCCTCGTCCCGCTCGAAGTCGCCGCAGAGGGTAAGGACGGCGTTGTCGGGGGCGTAGAAGGTGCGAAAGAAGTCGCGCACGTCGCCCAGCGTGGCCGCGTCCAGGTCATCCATGCTGCCGATGACGGAGTGATGGTACGGGTGGTCGGGCGGGTACAGCAGCCGCTGCATCCGTTCGTCCCAGTCGCCGTACGGCGCGTTGTCCACCCGCTGCCGTCGCTCGTTCTTCACCACCTCGCGCTGGTTGTCGAACTTTTCCTGCGTGAGCGCGGGGAGGTAGAAGCCCAGCCGGTCGCTTTCCAGCCAGAGGCCCAGCTCCAGGTGGCTGGCGGGGAGGGTGGCGTAGTAGTTGGTGCGGTCCAGCCAGGTGCTGGCGTTGATGGAGCCGCCCACGCGCTCCACCAGCGCGATGTGCTGCGTGTCGGGGACGTTCTGCGACCCCTGGAACATCATGTGCTCGAACAGGTGGGCCAGCCCGGTGCGCCCCGGCACCTCGTTGCGGCTCCCCACGTTGTACCACAGGTTCAGCGAAACGATGGGGAGCGAGTGGTCCTGCGAAAGCACCACGCGCAGGCCGTTTTCCAGCGTATATCGTTCGATGGGGATCTGCACGTCCGCGTCCTCTTCCGGTTCTGCTGCGTTCGGTCTTGTCCGCTGGCGAGTTCGTGCGAATCCGATCCGGTAATCGCCGGGTCCGCGCCGGAGCGAATGAATTCGCCCTAAAATTCGCGAAGTCCGCCTGCGCGGACAGCCCCTGCCGCACGCCTGGTGAGTGCACACCCCCGGCCCTCGAGCCGGTGAAGCCCCGCGCAGTTTGCGGGGCTTTCCGCAGTTGTTGCGGCGGCTTCAGCCGCTCCGGCGCGGGGCTCGCCACTGCGGGTCCTCCGCCGGGCGGATGATCCTCGTTGCGAAGCTGATCCGGTCGTCGCCGCGTCCGCAGGAGCGAATGAATTCGCCGCTGGAAATTCGCCAAGTCCGCCTGCGCGGACTGCCCCTGCCGCACGCCTGGTGAGTGCACACCCGCGGCCCTCGAGCCGGTGAAGCCCCGCGCGGTTTGCGGGGCTTTCCGCAGTTGTTGCGGCGGCTTCAGCCGCTCCGGCGCGGGCCGCGCCACTGCGGCCCTCCGCCGGGCGCGCCACACCCCATCCGCCGCGGGTCCCTACAGCGCCTGGAGCAGCGCGAAGGGGAGGCTGAAGCTCTCGCGAATGAGATGCTTGCGCTCTTCTTCGCGGTTTTGCGAGATGGGGCTGGTGCGCGTGGGCGAGGTGTAGCCCGTGAAGCCCACGCGCCTGGCCAGCAGCTTCAGGCGCAGCATGTGGAACGGATCGCTCACCAGCACGGCGGTTTTCATGTTGCGCCCGCGCATCAGCCGCGACACGGCGCGCATGGACTCCAGCGTGGTCATCCCTCCGCGCTCGGTGAGGATGGCCGCCGCGGGGACGCCCTGGCGCACGGCGTAGCGGCGGCTGACCACGGCCTCGCTGACGGTGTCGCCAGGCGCGGTGCCCCCGGTCATGATGAGAACGGGCGCCACGCCGCGCTCGTACAGCCGCACCGCGTGGTCCAGCCGCGCCTTGAGCACGGGTGAAGGCCGCCCGTCGTACTGGGCCGCGCCCAGGACCACGATGGCGTCGGACTTCCGCGCCTCGTTGCGGCGCCCCCACAGGTGGATGGCCGCCACGGAGAGCGCCCAGCCGCCGACCAGGATCAGCCCCAGCTTCACCATCCCGCGCAGGATGCGCACGGGGAGCGGCCCGCGCCGCCGCGCGCGCGGGGGGCCGGCGAGCGTGGCGTCGCCGTCGGGCGGAGGCGGCGAGGCGGTCACGCGCGCTGCAGCAGCCGCTCGCGCAGCAGCGAGGGCCCAAAGTCCAGGCGCAGGAACTCCTCCGACGCTTCGGCGCCTGCCTCCACGCGGTCCTCCACCTCCGAGATCAGCTCCCGGTCGCTGCTGTCCGCCGCCTGCCCGGCGCGGGCCAGGGCCTCCCACGCGGGGTCCTCCCACCCCTCCGCCGCCATCGCCAGGGCGGCGATCAGCTGCACCTCGACGTCGTCGTCGCGCTCCTGCGCGGCCTGGTGAAGCTGCTCGGCCCCTTCTTCGCCGCGCCCGGCATCCACCAGCGCCAGCCCGAACAGCCCGCGCAGCCATGCGTCGCCGGGGGTGCGCGAAAGGGCTTCCTCCAGCGCATCCAGCCCCTCGGGGGCGCGGCCCGCCAGCAGCAGCGCCATCCCCAGCTCCGCGTGCACGGCGCCGTCTTCCGGGGCCAGGTCGCGCGCGGCGCGCAGCTCGGCCAGGGCATCCTCGAACAGCCCCTCGCGCGCCAGGTACGCGCCGTACGCGGCGCGCGCAAAGGGAAACTCGGGCGCGGTGAGCGCGGCCAGGCGCAGGGCGCGCTCGGCCTCGGGGTCGTCCAGGGCGGAGAGGCCGCTCCCCGCCGTGGCCAGCACGAACGGGTCCTGCGGCTCCATGGCGAGCGCGCGGCGGAACATCTCGTACGCCTCGCCCTCCTCGCCCACGCGCTGCGCGGCCAGCCCCGCCCAGCACAGCAGCAGCGCGTCGTCGCCGTGCTCGTCCAGCGCCTGTTCCAGCAGGTCGTGCACCTGGTCCCACAGCTCGTCGCCGGCAAGCGACTGCGCCTGCGCCACGATGCCGTCGATCGTGGCGGTGCGCTCGTCGTCCACCGGCTGGCCGTGCTCGCTCATCCGCTCCGCTTCCTCGTCGTACCGCGGCGCGTACTTCGCGCCCGATGGAATCCTGCCCCGCCGTGCCGCGCTTCGCAAGGTGCGCTCCGCAGCAGCGGCGCACCGCGCCTGACGCCGACACGCGGCGCGCTTCGTCGTGCGGCGCGTGCGAGATCATCGCGCGGCGAACGGGAATCGTCGCGCCGCGGAGGAGGAGATCGGACCGGAGTGAGGGCAGGGCAGGGAGCAGAAGCGAAAGCAGGAATGCTCGCACACGCGGCGGGACGCGTCGTTCCCGAGCCCGCGGCCCAGCTTCCGGCGCCGCCGCGTCACGCGTCTGGTCCCGCCGGATTTCAACCTTGGCAAGCTCGCCCGGATCTTGTGAGCGCGGTTAAGAGCCGGGCTTGTCCACGCTGTTGTCCAGTGTCGAAGCCTGGGCGGCCTTTTACAGATCGCGATCGGGTGGATGATGTGCCCCGGCGGGCCCGCGCCGCGCCACCTTGATCCCTGC
>JAHWJJ010000178.1 GCA_019348475.1 Gemmatimonadota bacterium
CGCGTGGCGCTGGCCAAGATCACGCTGCAGAAAGCCAACCTGCTGCTGCTGGACGAGCCCACCAACCACCTGGACATCGAGAGCCGCGAGGTGCTGGAAGAGGCGCTGGAGGGGTACGAAGGCACGGTGATCCTCATCTCCCACGACCGCGCGATGCTCTCGTCCATCTCCACCCGCGTGTGGGCGTACGAGGACGGGCGGTTCGTGGACTACCCCGGCGGCTACGACGAGTGGCTGGACTGGAGCGCGCGCCGCAAGGCGGAATCCGCCGCCACCGCCGTCCTGGCCCGCGCCGCCGAGCCCAAGGCCGGCTCGGGTGCCGCCTCCGCGCCGAAGCCGGCGACCCTGTCCAAGAACGAGATCCGCCGCCGCGAGCGCGAGCAGCAGCAGCTGGAAGCGCGGATTGAGCAGATCGAGGCGCGCATCGCCGGGATCGAGGCCACCCTGGGCGACCCCGCCCTCTACGCCGCCGGCGCCGACCCCACGCGCCCCGCCACCCTCGCCGCCGAGCGCGACACCCTCGCCGCCGAGCTCGCCGAGGCGTACGCCACCTGGGAGCGGGTAGGCGAGGAGCTTGCGGGCGTGTAGCTTTGGAAGAGACCCTCTGGACAGGAGGTGCCCATGAGTACGCTGTCAATCCCGGACGAAGTGCTCCGCTCCGCGAACATGACGGAGCAGGAGATGGTCGTTGAACTGGCGATCGCCCTTTATCAACGTGAAAAGGTCACCATCGAGCAGGCGGCCGGCATGGCTGGGATGGACCGCATCGCCTTCCAGCGGGAACTCGCGAATCGCGATCTCTACCTGACGCTCGACGTGGATGACCTGGAGCAGGACATCGCCACTCTTCGTGGGCTGGGGCGCCTTTGATCGTGATCAGTGACTCCTCGTCACTGATTGCCGTCGCCGCGGTCGGACACCTGGAGGTGCTGCGTGGCCTGTACGGCGAGGTCGTCGTGCCCCACGCCGTCTGGACCGAGGTTACGGCACGCGATCGTCCAGGGGCCGCAGACATTCGGATTGCAACCTGGATCCGGGTTGCCTCGGTTAGAAATCGTGCGCTGATCAGCGACCTTCCTCAGCGGGTCGGGGCCGGAGAGGGGGAAGCAATGGTCCTTGCGCAGGAACTGTCCGCCGATCTCCTGTTGATCGACGAACGGAAGGCGAGAAAGACCGCCTTGCAGCTGGGGCTCCCCGTAACGGGCATCATTGGCGTTCTGCTGGAGGCCAAGAAGGCAGGCCTGATCTCCGCCATCAAGCCGATCCTTGACCAGATGGAGGCAGTCGTTGCGTTCCGGCTCAAGCGCTCGCTGTACAATGCAGCGGTACGTGCCGCGGGAGAGTGACCGTGTCAAGCCGGCACACGCTGATCATCTATTGAAGCGATGAAGATCAGCTGTTCATCGCGGAAGTCCCTGAACGCTCTGGGTGCAAGGCCGACCGCGGCTCGCACGAGGATGCGCTTGCGATCCTGGCGAAGAGCGAAGCATACGGGGCTCACCCCGAATGACCTGTAGATCCCGGAAGAGGTCCTTATCAGCACGCGAGAACTGATCGAGCTGGCGGAGCCCAGGGAGAAGGCGGTCCTGGTGGGCGCGCCGCCCAAGCAGCAGGCCGCCGAGGTTACCGAGGAGCACCTCCAGGAGCTGGAGCGCCTGGCCGACACGGCGGGGGTGGACGTGCTGGACTCGTTCGTCCAGCGCCTGGACCATCCGCACCACAAGTTCTTTATCGGCGAGGGAAAGGCCGAGGAGCTGAAGCACTTCGTGGAGGCGGAGGGGGCCACGCTCATCCTGTTCGACGACGAGCTGTCGCCGGCCCAGGGGCGCAACCTGGAGCGCGTGGTGGGAACGCGCATCATGGACCGCGCCGAGCTCATCCTGGACATCTTTGCCACCCGCGCCCGCAGCAGCGAGGCCCGCGCGCAGGTGGAGCTGGCGCAGCTGCAGTACATGCGTCCCCGCCTTACCCGCATGTGGAGCCACCTTTCCCGCAGCCGCAGCGGCCCCGGCATGCGCGGTCCCGGCGAAACGCAGCTGGAGACGGACCGCCGCCTGATCGACCACCGCATCGCGCGGCTCAAGGGCGAGCTGGAGCACATCGCCCGGCAGCGGCAGACGCAGCGCAAGGGGCGCGAGGGGCAGATGCGCGCCTCGCTCGTGGGCTACACCAACGCCGGCAAGTCGTCCATCCTGCGCAAGATGAGCGGCACGGAGGTGTTCGTGGAGGACCGGCTGTTCGCCACGCTGGACCCCACCACGCGCGCCGTGGACGTGGGCGAGGGCTCCGAGGTGCTGCTGACGGACACGGTGGGGTTCATCCGCAAGCTGCCGCACCACCTGGTGGCATCGTTCCGGGCCACGCTGGAGGAGGCGGCCGAGGCGGACCTGCTGCTGCACACCATCGACGCCTCGCACCACGCGTGGGAGGAGCAGCTGGAGGTGGTGCGCGAGGTGCTGGCGGACCTGGAGCTGCGCGACCGGCCCACCGTCCTGGTCTTCAACAAGACCGACCGCCTGACGCACGACGAGGAGCAGGCGCTGCGCGAGCGCACCTTTGCCGAGCCCTCCATCTTCGTCAACACCATCGAAGAGGGCGGGCTGGAGCCGCTGCGCCAGCTGCTGCACGACGAGGTGCGCAAGATCCGCCCGGACGTAGAGCTGACGCTCTCGTCCTCGCAGGGGGGGCTGCTGGCGGAGATCTACCGCGAGGGCGAGGTGCTGGAGCGCGAGGACAGGGGCGCCGAGATCCACCTGCGCGCCCGCCTCCCCAACGCCGCCCTCGGCCGCCTGCGCAGCCGCGGCGTAAAGGTGTACGGCGGCGGATGATGACGGAGCCCGATCTGCTCGGCCGCATCACCGTGGAGCCGGGGAAGCGGAGCGGCCAGCCCTGCATCCGCGGGATCCGGATGACGGTCAAGGACGTCCTGGAGTACATGGCGGGCGGGATGACCGCGGCCGAGGTCCTGGAGGATTTTCCGGAGCTGGAGCCGGACGACATCCGCGCCTGTCTCGCGTTCGCCATCGAGTGTCTGCCCAGGCCGGAGCCATTCGGGTCCGCCGACGCGCCTCCGGCGAGCGGATGATGGGCTCTGCGTACACCTCCAGGAGCGAATGAATTCGCCGCTGGGACTGCGCAAAGTCCCCCTGCGCGGACTGTACCGCGGCCGTCGGGGCCCGGGGGCGGCTCCGCGTGATCCCCGTGGTGGATTCCTCGACGCGCAGAGGGCCGAGGTGTGACGGAAGGTGCTGGCGGGGCTCCCTCGGAATACATCGTGGCGCGCCACCTGTGGATCGTGGGGGCGGGGCGGACGGGGCTCGCGCTGGGGCTGCGGCTGCACCGCGCGCACGCCGTCGCGCGGCTGACGGTGACGGGGCGAAGGCCGCACGCGCCCGAACATCCGCTCTTTGCGGGTGATCCGCCGGGGGCGGCGTACCGCGCGTCCGTCGAGGACGCGCCGGAGGACGCGGACGCCGTCGTGATCGCGGTGCCCGACGCGGCGATCGCCGAGGTGGCGGAGCGGCTGGCATCCATCGGCCTGCCGCCGTCCATCCCCATCCTGCACACCAGCGGCAGCCGCTCCACCGACGTCCTTGACCCGCTCGCGGAGCGCGGACATCCGGCGGCGTCGGCGCACCCGCTGGCGGCCATCGCGGACCCGGTGGACGGGGCGGACCGGCTGGCGGGCGCCACCTGGGGGGTGGAGGGCGAGGGCGCCGCGGCGGCGCTGGCGGAGCGCATGGTCCGCGCCTGCGGCGGCCACGCACTGCGCATTGCGCCGGGGGGAAAGCCGGCGTACCACGCGGCGGCGGTGTTCGCCAGCAACTACGCGGTCGCGCTCCTTTCCGTGGCCGAGCGGCTGATGGAGCAGGCCGGGGTGCCCGCGGCGGAGGCGCGCCCCGCCCTGGCGGCGCTGGCCGCGGGCGCGGTGGAGAACGTGGGGGCGCGGGGGCCGGCGGCGGCCCTGACCGGACCCGTCGCCCGGGGCGACGTGCAGACCGTGGCCCTGCACCTGGGCCGGTTGTCGGCGGACGAGCGGACGCTATATTCCCTCCTGGGCCGCGAGGCCCTGCGGCTGGCGCGAACGGAGGGGGTGGACGCCGCGGCGGCGGAGCGGCTGGGCGCACTGCTGGGGGAGGGGAGTTGAGGCTCTACGTCAACATCGACCACGTGGCCACCGTGCGCCAGGCGCGCGGCACGGACGAGCCGGACCCCGTGCGCGCCGCCGTGCTGGCGGAGCTGGGCGGCGCCGACGGCATTACCGTGCACCTGCGCGAGGACCGGCGCCACGTGCAGGACCGCGACGTGCGCCTGCTGATGGAAACGGCGCGCACCGTCGTGAACCTGGAGCTGGCGGCGGCGTCGGACGTGCTGGCGCTGGCCGAGGAGTGGCGCCCGCACCAGACCACGCTGGTCCCCGAGCGGCGCGAAGAGGTGACGACGGAGGGGGGGCTCACCTTCAGCCAGGCGACGCGCGCGGGGCTGGCCGAGGGGGTGCGCCGGCTGAAGGAGGCGGGGATCCGCACCTCGCTGTTCATCGACCCCGATCCGGAGAGCGTGCGCGCCTCCCTGGACCTTGGCGCCCACGCCGTGGAACTGCACACGGGCGAGTACGCCAACGCGCGCGGCGCGGAGCGCGACGCGCAGCTGGGGCGGCTGCGGCGCGCGGCGGCGCTGGGGCGCTCGCTGGGGCTGGCCGTCCACGCCGGCCACGGGCTCACCTACGAGAACGTGGCGCCGCTGGCCGCGGTGGAGGAGATCGAGGAGCTGAACATCGGCCACTCCATCGTGAGCCGCGCCGTCTTTACCGGCCTGGAGCGCGCCGTCCGCGAGATGGCGGAGATCCTGCGCCGCGCCCGCCGCTGACACCCCCACCCGGACCCCTCTCCATGGCGCAACCGCTCAGCGAATACTTCACGCTGGAAGCCGGCGAGTACCTGGACCAGATGGACGCGCTGCTGGCCGCGAGCGACCGCCCGGACCCGGTGCGTTTCTTTCGCCTGGCGCGCGGCGTTCGCGGGAGCGCGCAGCTGGCGGGCGCGGGGCCCATCGCCGAGGTGGCGGAGCGGCTGGAGGACGGGGCCCGCGCCATTCGCGACGGGCTGCTGCAGTGGACGCCGGAGGTGCGCGACCGCGCGCGGCGCACGGCCGAAGACCTGCGCGCGCTGGTGGAGCGGCACGGGCGCTGGGGCGCGGCCGAGGACCAGCGCGCGGCGGCCGCGGCGGAGCGCTGGACCGACGTGAACGGCGGCCGGCGCCGCGGCGGCGCGACCGGGGACGGGGACGCGCTGTTCGGCTTCGTGCGGCGCGAGATCGGCGGGGTGGTGGCGGAGATGGACCGCGCCCTGGCCGACCTGGCCGCGGCGCCCGAAGGACGCGAGCCGCTGCGCGTGGTGCTGCGGCGGATGCGGCCCGTGCGCGGGGTGGCGGGAATGGACACGCTGGCGCCGGTGCTGGAGGTGCTGGAGGGGATCGAGGACGCGGCGCACGAGATCCTGGGCCGCACCTCCGCCGTCACCCGCGCGGAGCTGGACCTGCTGGGCGCGGGCGCGGGGGCGCTGCGCGCGGCGGCCTCGTCGCTGGAGGGCGGCCGCGCGCCGGGGGAGTCGGCGGAGCTGGCGGGGTTCCGCGCCCTGCGCGACCGCGTGGAGGAGGCGTCCGCCGCCGGCGACGACGCCGAGGTGGTGCCGCTGAGCCGGCTGTTCGCGGACGAGCCCGGCGTGCACCTGGTGTCGTCGCCCATGGCGCCGGCGCCGTCGGGCGAGGGGATGACGCCGGAGGTGGAGGGCTTTCTGCGCATCGAGGCGACCGGGTTCCTGGACCGCGCGGAAGGGCTGCTCGCGGCACAGCCGGCGCGGGCGCGGCGCTTTGGCCGCGTGGCGCGCGAGGTGGCGGAGCTGGCCGCGGGCGTGCGCGAGCTGGCCCGGGCCTACGGGGTCGCGCCGCTGGCGGCGGCGGCGGAGCTGGCGGCCACCCGCGTCCGTGCCGCCGGCTCGCCCGAAGAGGCGCGCGACGCGCTGCTGCAACTTCGCCACGCGCTTCCCGGTGCCCCGCCGCAGTCCGCCTCGGCCTCCGCCGCAGCGCCCACGCCGGCCCCGGCGCAGACGGCCGACGAGCGGGCGCCGGCCGCCGCCGGGACGCCACGGGCGGAGGAGGAGGGCGTGGTGCCGGTGGAGGCGCTGCTCTACGCGCCGGACGAGGCGCTGCGGGAGGCGCTGGCCCTGCGCGCGCGCATCGAGCCGCTGGCGGGCGGGCCCGGCACGCCCCTGGGCGACGCGGTGGACGAGCTGTTCGGGCTGGTGGAGCTGGGGCTGGCCGGGCGCGCCTGAATTCGCAAAGCCATCCACCCTTCTCGCGATGAAGTCATCCCTGAAGGCGGTCGTCGGGATCGCGGCGACCGTCTTTTTTCTATGGCTGGCGCTCCGCAACGTGGAGTGGCGCGAGGTCGCGTCGCACCTGCGCGAGGCGAACTGGCTGCTGCTGGGCGCGGCGGTCCTGGTCTCCACGCTGGGGATGCACGTGCGCGCCATGCGCTGGAAGCCCCTGCTGGAGCCGGTGGCCCCGGGCGTCCCCTTCCGCGCGCGCATCGCCGGCGTGTTCATCGGCTTTGGCGCCAACAACGTCTTTCCCGCCCGGCTGGGCGAGTTCGCCCGCACCTGGGTGCTGGCGCGCGAGGCCAGGGTGCCGCTGACCGGCGCGTTCGCCTCGCTGGTGCTGGAGCGGGCGCTGGACGGGATGGTGATGATCGTCTTCCTCCTCATCTCCATGTCCATGCCGGGCTTTCCGGAGATCGGATCCGGCGGCGACAACGTTCGCATGGCGGTGCGGGTGGTCACGGCGGTTACGGCGGCGGCGCTGCTGCTGCTGCTGTGCATGGCCTTTCTTCCCGCGCGGACGGTGCGGCTGGTGGAACGGATGGCCAGGCTCCTCCCGCTTGCCTTCCGCCGCCCGCTGGTGGACGCCATGCACGCCTTCCTGGGCGGGCTGCACGTGCTGCGCAACCCGCGGCTGCTGGCGGTATCCGTGGCCTGGGCGGTGTTCCAGTGGACGTTCCTGGCAGGGTCGTTCGTCCTGGCGTTCCGCGCGTTCGGCATCGACGAGCCGGGGTTCCTGGGCGCCGTCTTTCTGCAGTCGGTGATCGCGGTGGCGGTTTCGCTTCCCGCCGGGCCCGGCTTCTTCGGACCCTTCGAGGCGGCGAGCGTGTGGGGGCTGGGGCTGTGGGGGGTGGATGCGTCGCGCGCCGCCTCGTTCGCCATCGGCTTTCACCTGGGCGGCTGGCTTACCGTGACGCTGGGGGGCGTGTACTACGCGGCACGCCTGAAGCTGCGCTGGAGCGACCTGGGTCGGGTGGAGGAGACGGTGGAGCAGGCGGTGGAGGAGGACCTGGACGTGGATGCGAAGCCTGCCTGACGCGGCGGAAGTCCTGGCGCCCGCCAAAGCGAACCTCTTCCTGCGCGTCCTGGCGCGCGAGGAGGGCGGGTACCACGCGCTGGAGACGCTGTTCTGCGCCCTGTCGCTGGCGGACACGGTGCGCGTCCGCCGCGGTGCGCCCGGGCTCAGGCTGCGGGTGGAGGGCGCGGTGGATACGGGACCCGCGGAGCGCAACCTGTGCGTCCGCGCCGCGGAGCGGTTCTACGCCGCGCTCGGCGAGGCCCCCTGCGTCGACATCCACCTGACCAAGAAAATCCCCTCGGCCGCGGGGCTGGGCGGCGGCTCGTCCGACGGCGCGGCCACGCTCCGCGCGCTGAACGCGGTCCACGGCGAGCCGCTGGACCGCGCCGCGCTGCTGCGGATGGCCGTCGAGCTGGGGAGCGACGTGCCGTTCTTTCTCTGCGGATCGCCGCTGGCGCTGGCGTGGAGCCGCGGGGAGCGCCTGCTCGCGCTTCCGCCCCTGCCCGCGCGCCCGGTCCTCGTCGCGCACCCCGGCGTCGGGATGCCGACGGCGGAAGCGTTCCGGCGCATCGCGGAGCGGCGGGGCGGGGGATACGCCCCCGAGGCGCGCTCACTGCCGCTGGACGCGCTGCGGGAGTGGGACGGCGTGGGGGCGCTGGCGGAGAACGACTTCGAGCAGGTGGTGGCGGAGGAGATTCCCTTCATCCACCTGGCCATCTCCGCGCTGCGGCAGGGCGGCGCCAGCGTCGCGATGATGGCCGGGAGCGGCTCCAGCGTGTTCGGCGTCTTCGAATCCGAAGACGCGCGCGACGCGACGCGGGAGCGCATGCGCGGCCTGCGGATGCGCGCCTGGGCGGCGGAGACGCTGGAGTTCGTGCCGGCCGTGCGGGTGGAGTGATCGCGAATCGAGACGAAGACAGGGCCGCACATGCGGTCATGGGACCGAGGGAAAGAAGCTCCCTCCGTTCACTCTCCTTCCCGTCCTCCGTCCGCCTTTAGGCGGAGCCGTAGAAGCAGATGCCCACCGCTTGCCCATCAGGTGCCGCGCGTCCCCGGGTTGACCTGATCGCAAGGCTCGAATAGCTTTTCATGGATCCGCAGGCCGGGTTCTGGCCCGGCCTCCGCGCTTGGTGCCCCCTGGTGTAAAGGCAGCACAGCGGTCTTTGGAACCGTTAGTGGAGGTTCGAATCCTCCGGGGGCAAT
>JAHWJJ010000179.1 GCA_019348475.1 Gemmatimonadota bacterium
CGGATCGGCCTCACACGGAGCCGGCGTAGTCAGCGGCGGCCACACTGCGCTGACGCGCCGGGTCCTGCTGAGGCCGATCTTCTTTGGGGATGGGATCGGACCTCCGCGCCTGATCCTGCAGTGCCGTCCGGGCTGACAGCCGCCGGCCGCGCGTTTTTGATACCAGATCGTCAGCACCCAGCTCCAAAGATGGCCTCACGCGTGAGATTGGCAGTAGAACTCCAGGTGCACAACGGGCTGCACTACCTGGACCTGGTGCTCGCCTCATCCCGCGTGTGGGATGAGTCGCTCCTGAAACTCGAGAGCCCCGCGGCCCCTCCGGAAACGCACTGAATGCCGATCACCACGACCAACCCAGCGACGGGGGAGACGCTCCGCACCTTCCACGCGCTGACGGCGGGGGAGCTGGACGGGAGGCTGCAGCGCGCGGCGGACGCGTTCCAGCGGCACCGCCGCACGCCGCTGCCGGAGCGGGCGGAGAAGATGCGGCGCGCGGGCGACATCCTGGAGGGCGACAGGGAGCGCCTGGCGCGGCTGATGACCACGGAGATGGGAAAGACGCTGGCCTCCGCGCGCGCGGAGGCGGAAAAGTGCGCCTGGGTGTGCCGCCACTACGCGGAGCACGCGGCGGCGATGCTCGCGCCGCGGCCGGTCGACGTCGGGGGCACGGCGCGCGGCGAGGTGCACTTTCTGCCCCTGGGCGTGGTGCTGGCGGTGATGCCGTGGAACTTCCCTTTCTGGCAGGTATTCCGCTTCGCCGCGCCGGGGCTGATGGCGGGGAACGTGGGGCTGCTGAAGCACGCCTCGAACGTGCCGCAGTGCGCGCTGGCGATCGAGGAGGTCTTTCGCCGCGCGGGGTTCGATGAAGGCGTGTTCCAGGCGCTGCTGGTGGGCTCCGACGCCGTGGCGGGGATGCTGGACGACCCGCGCGTGGCCGCGGCGACGCTCACCGGCAGCACCGCGGCGGGGCAGAGCGTGGCGGAGCGCGCCGGGCGCAACCTCAAGAAGACGGTGCTTGAGCTGGGCGGGAGCGACCCGTTCATCGTGATGCCCAGCGCGGACCTGAATGCGGCCGCCAAGACGGCGGCCAGGGCGCGCTGCATCAACAACGGCCAGAGCTGCATCGCGGCCAAGCGCTTCATCGTGCACCGGGACGCGGCGGACGCGTTCGAGCGGCGCTTCGTGGCGGCCATGGAGGCGCTCACGGTGGGCGATCCCCTGGCGGATGGCACCGACGTCGGCCCGCTGGCCACCGCCGCCATCCGCGACGAGGTGGACGAGCAGGTGCGCGCCTCCGTGGCCGCCGGCGCGCGCCTGCTGACCGGGGGTCGGCGGATGGACGGGCCGGGCTTCTTCTATCCCCCCACCGTGCTGGCCGACATCCCCCGGGACGCGCCCGCGTACCGCGAAGAGGTGTTCGGCCCCGTCGCCTCGGTATTCCGCGTGGCGAGCATCGACGAGGCGATCGCGCTGGCGAACGATTCGCAGTTCGGGCTGGGGAGCAGCGTGTGGACCCGCGACGAGGACGAGCGCCGCCGCTTCGTCGCGGAGATCGAGGCGGGGATGACGTACGTCAACGCCATGGTCGCCAGCGACCCGCGCCTTCCCTTCGGCGGAGTGAAGCAGTCCGGCTACGGGCGGGAGCTGGGCGTGTTCGGCATGCACGAGTTCGTCAACATCAAGTCCGTGTGGATGGAAGAAACCGCCCCCGCCGACCTGCCGGACGCGGAGTAGCGCAAACGCGGCTCAGCGCAGGTCTGGTTGCAGGAAGGAACCGTCATTCCGAGGGAGGCGACCCCCAGACCTTTCCTGGGCAAGGGAAATAAAAAGCGGCCCCGGCGAGATGCCGGGGCCGCTCTTTCGTCGGGAGGCACCGCGCTCAGTACGAGCCGCCTTCGCGGTAGCCGTAGGCGACGACGGCGTCCGTGGCGCGGCCGTTCACCTGCATGTAGCGCTCGCCGCGATAGGTGGTGAAGAAGACGTAGAACTCGTCACGGCCGTCATTGATCACGTAGTACCGCGTTCCCGGCTCCGCGCCGCGGCGGGGGGTGAACGGAACCAGCTGCCCGCGCAGCACGCGGCCGTTCTTGCGCCAGGTGTAGGCGCCGTCGTCGCCGATGGTCAGAATGCCCATGGACGCGTTGGCCGTCACGCTGCTCCAGTCGTCGCCCTGCACCCGCACGCCGGGGATGGTGAGGCCCCAGCGGCCCACCAGCCGCCGGTCCACCCCGCGGGCGTTGGCGTCCTCGTACCGATCCTCGTAGTCGCGCGGACGCGGACGGGGCGCGTAGCCGCCGCCCAGGCTGGATTCGGCCTCCAGCACGTACTCGCCCGTCGCGGGCATCAGCGAGTTGACGCGGATCACGTACTCGCCGCCGGTGGGGAACGTGACGTCGATGCGCGCGTCGCGGCCACCCGCCCCATCGTCGTCGCGGGCCAGCACGTTCCCGACGCCGTGGCGCCCGCCGCGGGTGCCCACCACCAGGTACGCGTCGAAGTCGCTGGAGCGCAGCGTAAGCGTAAGCCGCTCGCCCCGCTGCGCCTGGTACGTGTACAGGTGGAACGCGGCGCCGTGGTCCAGCGTGGGGTCCGCGCTGGAGAGGCGGCCGCGCACGCGCTCGCCCGCCGTGAGCGGGCCGCCGTTGCGGGAGCCGTAGGCGGGGTCGGGACGGTACACCGGCTCCACCGGCTCCGGGTCGTACCAGCCGCCGTCGGTGGTGGCGCGGCCGCCGTTCAGGGTCAGCGTGTACGCGCCGGTGCGCGGGCGCAGCGAGCTGGCGCGGACGACATACGTGCCGTCCTCGGGCAGCCGCACCTGCAGCCGCGAGTTGGTGCCGTTGCCGCCGTCGTCGTCGCGCGAGATCTCCTGGAACACGCCGCGCCGCAGGGTGCCGAGGTAAAGGTAGGTGTCGAACGACGACGATTCCATGCCGACGATCACCGTCTCGCCGCGGCGGCCGGCGAACACCCACTCGTCGTAGTAGCTGTCGTCGGGCAGCCGCGGGTCGCTGGTGCTCAGGGACCCGCGCGTCACCTCGCCCGGGACGATGGGGCGCTGCGCGGCCGCCGAGCCGGCGGTGAGCGCCGCGGCGGCCAGGGCGATCAGGAAGTGCTTCTTCATCGCTGGATCGGGAGGGGGATGGACTGATCCGGACGATCCGGGGCTGCTACAGAAGCTTGCAGCACATGAGGAAATTCGCAATATCGATGGATCGCATGCCGATTCGTCCCGGCGACCTGGCACACGTAAGATCGGAGCACGAGACGCCAGTACGCTGATGTTTTCTGGGCCTCCGTCCCGGCCGGGCGGGTCCCCGGCCGCGGGCAGGCTACAAGCACGGGTGAGTAGATTCCTCGGTCCGCGCCGGAAATCCTGCGCCGGGAACCATCCCGCGGGCGCCTCCCTCGGAATGACAGCTGTCTCCCGACCCAGCGGGGGCTGCGCGCACCCCCGCGCGATGAAGCAGTTCAACCTCCCCCAGGGTTTTTGGGGGGAGGTGCGAGCCTGAGCGAGCGGAGGGGGCGCGGCGCGGATTCGGCCATACCTGCTGAAAGCCTCTCGGCGCCTCAGGGCTTTTCACTCACGTAGCCCCCATGCTTTTGCGGCGCGCGGCAAACGGTTCGCCGGGCTTCCGCATCACACATCCACGCACCTAATTTTGGGGTGCAACCGGGGCCGCGCCGGCGGGTACACGCGTGTTCCGGTGCACGCACGGACATCCATCGACCAGACGATCCGCAGGATGCAACGCACGTCGCCCATCCCGGCAATCCTTCTGCTTTCCGCGGTCGCGGCGGCGTGCGGAGGCGCCGTCTCGGGGAACCCGGCGGCCCGCGAGCGGGAGCGCGCGCAGCTGGAAGAGCCGCCGCCCGCCAGGTCCCCCGTCGCCACGCAGGCCAGCGCGCAGACGCAGGACTCGCGGCGCACGTCCATCGTGGCGGCGTCGGAGCGGGTGGCGCCGGCGGTGGTCAGCGTGAACGTGCTGCGCCGCGAGCGGGTGGTGCCGCGCACGCTGTGGGAGGAGATGATGCTCCCACCCGGCGCCGAGCGCGAGACGGCCGGGCTGGGCTCCGGCTTCATCATCACCCGCGAGGGGCTGGTGATCACCAACGAGCACGTGGTGCGGGCCGCCAGCGAGGTCGTGGTCACCCTTCCCGACGGCCGCGAGTTCGACGCCGACGTGGTGGGAAGCGACGAGGTGAACGACCTGGCGCTGCTGCGCATCCGCCTGCCGCGCGGCGAGCCGGCGCTGCCCGTGGCGCCGCTGGGCAACAGCGACGGGCTGATGATCGGCGAGTGGGTGATCGCCATCGGCAACCCGTTCGGCTTTCTTCTCAGCAACCCCGAGCCCTCGGTGAGCGCGGGCGTGGTCTCCGCCGTGGGCCGCAACATCCTGGGCGGGAACGGCCAGCGCAGCTATTCGCTTGACATGATCCAGACCGACGCGTCCATCAACCCCGGCAACAGTGGCGGGCCGCTGGTGAACGCGCTGGGCGAGGTCATCGGCGTGAACTCGTCCATCCTTTCCAACTCCGGCGGAAACGAGGGGCTGGGCTTTGCCATCCCCATCAACCGCGCCCGCCGGATCGCGCTGGACCTGGCCGACGACGGGCAGTACCGGCGCGCCTGGATCGGCGCCGAGGTGGAAGCGGTGCGCACGGCCGGGCCGCGGCGGCTGGCGGAGGTGCGCATCTCGGCCGTGGCGCCCGGCTCTCCCGCGGAGCGCGCCGGGCTGCGCGGGGGGATGCGCGTGGTGGGCATCGGCAGACAGCGGGTGCGCACGCCGCTGGACTGGCAGGCCGGCCTGCTGAACGCCGCCTACGGCGAGGCGCTGGAGGTGCGGGTGATGGAGGGCGGCCGCGAGCGAACCTTCCGCGTGCAGCCGGGCGATCTGCCCTCCGTGAACGCCGAGCGCATCCAGGCGCTGCGCGACTTTCAGCTGGTGACGCTGACGCCCGCCATCCGCGCCGAGCGCGGGCTGACCAACGAGCAGGGGGCGCTGATCGTGGGCCTTTCCAACGCCGCGCGCGGGCTGGGGCTGCAGGAGGGCGACCTGATCCTGCAGATCAACCGCCTGCGCATCACCAGCGCCGAGGGGGCCGCGCAGGCGCTGCAGCAGCTGGGGGGCCGCAGCGTGATCATGTACTTCGAACGCGGCGGGCGGATCGGGAGCACGCAGTTCGTGATCGGCGGATGAGTGCGTGAACGGGTGAACGGGTGAACGGGTGAACGGGTGAACGGGTGACTCACCCCCTTCCTCCGCGTCCTCCCCTGATGGTTGGGGGGTCGGTACAGAAGACCCGTGGATCTGGTATCAGAGGCCGCCCCGCTGGCGGCTGGGACAACAGAGTGGACAAGCCGGGCGCATATGAAACCGCCCGCGGGGAGCGTTCCCCGCGGGCGGTTCTCATGGACTCAAGCGGCCGGTGGGCGTGATCAGTACTCCCGCACCAGGTCGATGCCCTGGTAGTAGTGCCGCAGGATCTCGTCGTAGCTGCGGCCCCGCGTGGCCATTCCGGCGGCACCGGTCTGCGACAGGCCGACGCCGTGGCCCCACCCTCCGCCGTACGCCTTGAAGCCCACCACTTCCCTGGTGCGAGGGTCCTTCACCGGCTCGATGAAGAAGAGCGTGCTGCGCAGGTTCTCGTACGCGCCCGACGCGTTGATGAACTGCAGCGAAGAGCGGATGCCGTTGCGGGTGCTGCGGAAGATCCCGTTCTCCGTGACGTATTCGATCACCAGCACCCGCCCCGACGGACCCCGCTCCAGCACGTTGATCTCCAGCACCCGGCCCACGTCGCGCTGCGCGTGCCGGCTGATCACCGCGCTGATTTCCGCGGCGCTCCACTCGAAGGTCCAGCGGTGGTAGCGGCTCCAGTCCGACTCGTAGTCGCCCTCACCCGCCGCGCGGAGCGAGGTGGGGTTGGGGTGGCTCTTGAACACCTCCAGCGACGGTACGCGGGAGAAGGCCTCGCCGCGCTCGGCGTCGGGAACCGCCTGCAGGTAGGCGATCGGGGCCGCGCCGTCCAGCCACTCCTCGTACCCGGCGGTGTACCCGCCGCTGGTGGAGGAGAAGTAGGCGGTGATCAGCTTTCCGGCGTGCTTCGCCACCACGCCCGCGGTGGCGTCCACCGCCGCGCTCGACACCGGATGCTCGGCGTTGTAGCCGCCGTACACCTGGTCGTCCGTGGTCGCGCGGAGGTTGTATCCGTCCGCCGCGCGCTTGTTGTAGCTGGCCAGCCCCCACGTCCGTGCGGCGACCGCCTGGGCCTTCTGCGCCTCCGCCTGCGGCCACACGGTGGGCGGAAGCTCGCGCGGGACCACGCCGTACAGGTACTGCTCGAAGGGGAGCTCGTTGATGCCGGCCAGGGTCCCGGTGCTGTTCAGCGCCACTTCCGCCAGGCCGCGGTACCGCCGACGCACGGTGGGCTCGGGCCGCGTTCCGTCCGAGATCGTCACCAGCCCGTCCGCCGACTGCAGGACGACCGCGTTCGACGACGAGAACACCTCCGCGCCGCGCCGGACGTCGTACCGCAGCACGCCCTCCGTGACGGTCACGCCCCCCCAGGGCCAGAACGCGTCGGTGCGGGCCAGTCCATCGGCGATGGCCCGCTGCCTGAACGCCTCGCGAATGGACCACGAGGTGCCCATGGGGTAGTCACCCAGGTAGACACGCCAGCACTTGGCGCCGCTGGAGGTGGTGATCTGCACCGTGTGCGTGGCGTACCCCAGCGCCTGCGCCCGCGCCAGAAAATCCGTGGGCGGGTCCGCGGTGAAGATGCACGACACCTGCAGCCGCATGCTGGTGCGCGTCACCAGCTCGGACCCCAGCGACACCTCCAGGGTCTCGCCGCTGCCGGACACGATCGGTTCACCGGTGACCTTGTTGCGCACCGTGTAGGCGCCTTCGCTCCCGATGCGCACGATGCTCGTGGCGGGAACCACGCCGATGCGGATGAACCCGTTGAACGCCGCGGCGCCCACCTCGTTCATCGAGGCGCCGCCGGCGCGGGCGCGGGGGCCGGTGGGATCGTCGGCGCAGGCGCCCAGCGCCAGCAGCAGCGCGGCGGCGGGCACGGCCAGCCGGTTTCGCAGGGAGGTTGTCAAGGTAGCTCCGGGGCGATGGGGACCGGAAACATTTTGCGCCGGGCGACGCAAAACGTGTAGTTTAGATATGCGGCAGCCCTGCTTCTGTCAACCCGGAGCTTCGACGGGACATCGTGGGCGTGAACGTGCAGCTGCTGTCGGTGCGTGACACCGCCACCCCCACGCCTCCGGGCGACTGGATCAGCGTGAAAACCCCACCTGGCGGGCCGACACCTGGAACTACGGCGGCGTCATCTCGCAGCAGATGGCCGCTGGTGCCGGGCGCGGATGAGCCGGCGTACCCTTCACCGCGGGCGAGACCAGCATCGCCGTGGGCGCCTCCAGCGGCGCGGTAGATCGGCGCCCCCGCCCACGCGGTCGCGGCGGACCGAGCCCGCCGGGCGCCCCCTCCGCCGCGCCGGACTGGTGCGGCGGCAGGGCACCGGCTATTTTGCACGTGCAGCCGCCAGGGGTACTTCGCGACGTCCGCGGGGTTGAGACAGTCCCTTGGAACCTGATCCGGTTCACACCGGCGTAGGGAGCGCGGCGTGTCGCACCGATGGCCTTTCGCCCGCGCCGCTTCACCGGCCCGATGCGGATTCCGTCCATCCAGGCGCCACTCCGGAGACCCGGCGTGGCGCCTTTTTTTGTCGGATGCGCCCGCCGGACGTCCCTCCCCGCCCCCGTGCCGGATCGTCCCTCTCCCGCAGCAGCCACGGAGACGCGCAGATGATCGACCGAGCCCGCCCCGAGCCGTCCGCCGCGCCCGCCGACTACGGCGACGCGTTCCCCGCCAGCCGCAAGGTGTACGTGCAGGGGCGCCACGGCATTCGCGTGCCCATGCGCGAGATCGTGCTCTCCGGGGGCGAGCCGCCGCTGCGCGTCTACGACACCAGCGGCCCGCTGGGCGCGGACGTGCGGCACGGGCTTCCCGCCCTGCGCGCGGAGTGGATCGCCGCGCGCGGCGACGTGGCGCGGACGGAGCGGACGTACCGGCCGCTGCCGGGAACGCAGGCGGTGGAGATGCCGGAGTCGCTGCACCGCCCTACCCTGCGCGGCACCGGGTGCGTGACGCAGATGCACTACGCGCGGCGCGGCGAGATCACGCCGGAGATGGAGTTCGTGGCGCTGCGCGAGGGGATGGACCCGGAGTTCGTCCGCGCGGAGGTGGCCCGCGGCCGCGCCATCATCCCCGCCAACGTCAACCACCCCGAGCTGGAGCCGATGATCATCGGCCGCGGCTTCAAGGTGAAGGTCAACGCCAACATCGGCAACTCGGCCGTCACCTCCTCCATCGAAGAAGAGGTGGAGAAGCTGCGCTGGGCCACCCTGTGGGGCGCGGACACGGTGATGGACCTCAGCACCGGGAAGAACATCCACGAGACGCGCGAGTGGATCCTGCGCAACTCGCCCGTCCCCATCGGCACGGTGCCCATCTACCAGGCGCTGGAAAAGGTGGGCGGCGTCCCCGA
>JAHWJJ010000180.1 GCA_019348475.1 Gemmatimonadota bacterium
GCAGGCCCACCACGTTCGCCGTCTGCACCGGCTCCACCTCGCTGCGGACGGACGCGCGGACGCGGACCCCGGTGGCCAAGGGGCGAAAGCCGCGGTTCTCGCTGTCGCGCACCAGCGCGTCCAGGTCGTGCCCCGCGCGCGCCAGCACGCCGCGCGCGACGGATTCGGAGACCCAGCCGCGCACCTGCAGCGGAAACTCGGGCGCGCCGGCCAGGTCGTACTGCGTCCCCGTGTTGGAGGTGCGCACCACGCTCCAGGGGTAGCCGGCGGATTCGTCGGTGTGGATCAACAGCGCCCCGGCCGCCCCGCGCCGCGACGCCTCCTCGAACTTGTAGGTCCAGCGCCCGTAGTACGTCAGCGCCTTTCCGCCGAAGAAGTCCGGCGTGGCCTCCGTTCCGGGATCGTTCACCCGCATCAGCAGCACCTTGCCGCGCAGGTCGGCGTCCTTGAAGTCGTCCCAGTCGTGCTCCGGCGCCGCGATGCCGTATCCCACGAAGACCAGGTCAGCGTCCACCTGCACCCGTTCCTCGGGGACGCCCGCCTCCAGCACGTACTCGTCCTCGTACGCCGGCTCCATCGCCCCCTGCGGCGTATGGAAGGCGAGCGTGGGATGCGGCGTGAGGCCCACCATCGGCACGTCCTGCAGGTACGATCCCTCCACCGGGTGCAGCCCCATCCGCTGGAACTGGGCGCGGATGTACTCCATGGCCAGGATGCCGCCGCGGGTGCCGGGGGCGCGGCCCTCCATCAGCTCGTGGGAAAGAAAGCGCAGGTGCGCGTCGATCACGTGCGGCTGGATGCGCGAGAGCGCCTGCTCCAGCGCGTTGGGGTCGATGGGCATTCAGTCGTCCGTCAGGTGGTGGCGTTCGCCGCGGGCGCGGGCGCGGCCGGTGGCGGTCAGGTGCGCCAGGATCGCCTGCAGCGAGCCCTCCGCGGCGCCGCGCAGCCCGGGATGCAGATCGGGGCCGTAGATGCGGTCGACCAGGTCGCCCGGCGCGGCGGGTCCCTGCCGCAACGCGTGGACCACCTGCGCGATGCGCTCGGCGCGGTGGGCGCGGTAGCGGCGGATGCCCTCCATCCCGTCCGCAATGGCGGGCCCATGGGCGGGATGGATGGCGCCCGGCCGCAGCGCCTCCAGCCGGTCCAGTGACGCCAGGTACTCCGTCAGGCTCCCCTCCGGCGGCGCGACGAGCGTGGTGTCGCCGCCGCCCATGAACATGTCGCCCGCGAAGAGCGCGCGCTCGTGCTCCGCCGGCCCGCCGGTCCACAGGAAGCAGACGTGCTCCGGGGCGTGCCCGGGGGTGGCGACCGCCGTCAGCGTCCCCGCGTCCGTCTCGATCCGCTCCCCGTCCGCCAGGGGCGGGGAGAGGCCCTCGCCGGGCGCCTGGCCGAGCGCGCCCGCCGCCATCCGCACCGGCGCACCCGTCCGCGCGGCGAGCGCGGGCGCGGCGCCGGCGTGGTCGGTGTGTGCGTGGGTGAGGAGGATGGCGGCGGGCGCGCGCCCTTGCAGCGCCGCCAGGACGGCCTCCAGGTGCGCGGCGTCGTCCGGCCCCGGGTCGACCACCGCCGCCCGCTCCCGCCCCACGACGAACGTGCGCGTGCCGTCCAGCGTCATCGGCGACGGGTTCGGGGCGAGGATGGTCTGCAGCATGGGCGTGGGTGGATGACTTCGCTGTGCAGAGGGTTTCCGGCGCCCGCGCGCCCTCCACCCCCCGCCCCCGCAAACTGCGCCGGGAGAGGGGGAGAACTTCCTCGCGTCCGGCAGCTTGCCATTGCGTTCTCCCCCACCGCGCGCGCTCAGGCGCCGCCGGGGGCGGGGCCCAGCGAGGCCGCGGTCTGCTCGATCCCCCGCAGCACCGCGCGGACGGGGGAGGCGTCCGCCTCCGGCATCCGCAGGGGGAGCGCGATCAGTTCGTACTCGCCGGGGGGGACGCCGTCCAGCAGCAGGTTCTCCAGGATCGCCGCGCCCGCGCCGAGCAGCACCCGGTGCGCGGCCAGGTCCACCGCGTGGAACGGGTCCGGCGAGGGCGCATCGGTGCCGAACAGGCGCACGCCGGCATCCACCAGCATTCGCGCGGAGTCCGCGTCCAGCGCGGCGAAGACCGTGGGAAAAACGGCGGGGTCCGTCCAGGCGCCGGTGTGCACCAGCAGCCGCTCCGCGGCGGCGCCGGCCAGCACCTCCGCCGCCCACGCCGCGTCCAGCCGCTCGTGGCCCACCGCGTCCACCAGCCGCGCCGGTCCCAGGTACGCCTCCAGCGGCGCCTCGCCGATGCGGACGCCGTCCGGCAGCACGTGGAACGGGCCGTCCGCGTGGGTGCCGGTGTGCGGGCTCATCGCCAGCTCCGAAACGTTCACGTTGGACGCGGACCCCATGCGCACCGTCCACTCGATGCGGCACGCCTGGTCGCCCGGCCACACGGGGTGGCCGGCGACAAGGGGGCGGGTGACGTCGTAGAGCACGTGCATCAGACCACCAGCTGGGCGATCAGGGCGGGGCGCAGCAGCGAGCGCACGGGACGCACGTCGCCGGCGGCGTGGATGACGGCGTCGGCCAGGCGCGGCCTGCGGTCCAGCCGCCCGGCGGCCCACCGCAGCAGCCGCGGCCGCGAGACGAACGCCTCCACCACGTGCTGCAGCCGTTCGCCGGGGACGAAGGCGCGGCGGCGGGCGCGCTCGTACGGCATCAGCGCGGCGGCGGAGGTGTCGCCCGCGCGCAGCGCCACGCCGATGGCCTGCGCCGCGAGCTCGGCCCCGCGGAGCGCGCGGTAGATGCCCTGCCCCGTGAACGGATCGTAGTATCCCGCCGCATCCCCCACCAGCAGCGCGCCGTCCGCCACCGCGCTGCGCACCGGGCAGTCGAACGGCCCCGTCGCGAGCACGCCGTCCACCCGCTCCGCATCCATGAACCCGCACTCCCGCAGCGCCGCGTCGAAGTACGCCTCCGCCTGCCCGCCGACCTCCCGCGCCTGCTCCCCGGGTACGACGACCGTCACGTTCGCCAGCCCGCCGCCCACGTGCGCCACGCCCACGCACCCGCGGCCGCGCGCGCGCACCGTGCCGCATCCGTGCATCTCCGGCACCCCGCGCACGTGCCCCGTCAGCGCCAGCTTCCGCAGCCGCGGCGCGCGCGCCAGCAGCCCCAGGCGGCGCAGGACGATGGAGCGCAGCCCATCCGCCCCCACCACGATGCGCCCCGCGACCTCCTCCCCGCCGGCAACGACGCCGCGCACGCGCCCGTCGTCGTCGCGCAGCAGTTCGGTGACCCTGATCCCGGTCCGCACCGTCGCGCCGGCGTCGCGGGCGTGGTCCAGGAGGATGGCGTCGAGCGTCTCGCGCGGCAGGGCGATGCCGTGCACCTCGCCCGGAAACCGGCCCAGGAACGACGGCCCGCCGTCCGACGCGATGCGCCAGCCGTCCAGCCGCGCCGGGCCCGCCGCCATCACCCGGCCCAACACGCCCAGCCGGCGCAGCGCGTCGACGCCCGCGGGGTTGATGCACTCCGCGCACGCCTTGCGCCGGGGGAATTGGGCGCGGTCGATGACCAGCACGCGCCATCCGTCCCCCGCCAGCAGCGCTGCCGCGGCGCTCCCCGCCGGCCCCCCGCCCACCACGACGGCGTCCCACGTCATGCGCGCCTCCGCGGAGCCGCGGGTGCCATGGGCGAGTACCAGGCGTGACGCAGGCGCTCAGGCCGGGCGAGTAGATTCCTCGGTCGCGCGCCCGCTTCGGCGACCGGCCGAGTGCGTCGCGTGCGCTCCCTCGGAATGACAGTTCTGAGACGAGCATGGGGCAACGCCGCGGCCTCACCCGTCGCGCGGTTGAAGCCCCGCGCGGTTTGCGGGGCTTTCCGCTGTCCCAGCGGCGGCTTTAGCCGCTCCGGCGCGAGGCCGCCATGGTGCATCGGGCGCCGGGCCTGCGCCGGAGCGAATGAATTCGCCGCTGGAAAATCGCGATGTCCGCCTGCGCGGACCGCTCCTGCCGCGCGCCGGGTGGAATGCACAATCTCCGCGCCCCCGCCGTTGAAGCCCCGCGCGGTTTGCGGGGCTTTCCGCTGTCCCAGCGGCGGCTTCAGCCGCTCCGGCGGGGACGCCGCCGTCGACGCGACCCTCACCCCTCCCGCTCCCACACCAGCGCCACGCGGAACGGCTCGTGGCGGTGCACGCGGGCGCCGGGAAGGGCGGCGGCGCGGGCGAGCTCGTCCAGCTCCCCGGGGGTAAAGGCGCGGCGGACGGAGAGCGGGCCATCGTGCGCGGTCACCGGGTGGCCGCGCCAGAAGGTCGCGGCCAGCAGGCGCGCCCCGACCAGCGCCGGCCGCGAGCGGCGCAGATCGTTGACGATGCCGCCGATGCGCGCCACGCGATCCATCTCGCGGAGCACGCGCAGCAGGTCGGCGCGGGCGTCGAAGTGGTGGAGCGCCGCGGAGCAGACCGCCAGATCGAATGCGCCGTCCTCGTACCGCAGGTGCAGCGCATCCGCCGGCTCCACGCGTACGTCCGGCTCCGCCGCCGCGTGCCGCCGCGCGAAGGCCAGCGTGGTGGGATGATTGTCCGTCGCCACGATCTGCATCCGGATCCCCCGCCTGCGTGCCCACGCCGCCACCCGCAGCGGGATGTCCGCCGACCCGGTGCCCACGTCCAGCACGCGGTACGAGGTCCGCGGATGCCGTGCCACCAGTCTGCCCAGGTGGTGCAGGACCACGCGGTACCCGCCCAGCCAGCGGTTCACGCCGCGCAGGTCGGCCAGCGAGCGCCCCAGCTCGGCCGGGTCGGCGCCGGGCTCGTCCATCCGCTCCGCGCCGGCGGCGCGCGGCAGGCGCGTCATTCCGCGGTCTCCGCGCGGGCCGGCGCGGCGGAACGCGGCTCCACGTGCACCACCACGCGGCGCGCGCCCAGCCGGCGGCGCACCTCGCCCTCCACCAGATCCGCGATCTCGTGCGCCTCTTCGATGTCCAGCCCGCTTCGCACCGCGATCGTCAGCTCCGCGAACCGCGCCCCCTCGCGCCGGCCGCGGGAGCGTACGTCGTACGCCGCATCCACGCCGTCCATCGCCTCGGCCATGCGCCGGATCTCCGTCGCCTCCACCGCCGCCTCGTCCACCAGCACGGGGATCGTATCACGCAGGATGTGCACGCCGGTGCGGATGATGAGGACGGCCACCAGCAGCGTGGTCCACGCATCCCCCGACCGCCACCCCAGGCGCGTCAGCAGGAGCCCCACCAGGACCGCGAGGGTGACGAAGACGTCCGCGCGCAGGTGGGCCGCGTCCGCCAGCAGCAGCTCGCTCTCGAGCGCCGTTCCCCGCCGCCGCTCGTACTCCGACGCGGCGACGCCGATCACCAGCGAAGCACCCATCACCGCTACGCCCAGCCCCGTGTCCACCGGCTCGCCGCCGCCGCCGCCGATGCGGACGATCGCCGTCCGCACGAGTTCGTAGACGGTGATGGAAAGGAAGGCGACCATCGCCAGCGCGCCCAGCGCCTCGAACTTCTCGTGCCCGTACGGGTGCTGCTCGTCCGGCTCCTGCCCCGCCACGCGCGCCAGGGTGATGGCGACCACCGTGGTCAGCACGTCCAGTCCGCTGTCGAAGGCGCCGCCCAGCACCGCCAGCGAGCCTGACATCAGCCCCGCCGTCGCCTTGGCCGCCACCAGCACCAGGCTTACGCCCAGCATCAGCGCCAGCACCCGGCGCACCTCGCGCGAGCGCCCGTCCAGCGCGGGGTCGGCGGCGGCCAGCCGGGTCACGCCATCGCCTCCCGCAGCCGCCGGGCGGCGTCTTCCACCGCCGGCAGCAGCGCCGCGGGGTCCAGCGTCGCAAGCACGCCGTCGCGGTACAGGACGCGCCCCTGCACCGCCGTCAGCACCACGTCGCACCCGCGCGCGGCGTGCAGCACGGCGGCCGCGGGATCGTGCACCGGGCGCACGTGCGGCGCCGCGAGCGAGACCACGCACAGGTCCGCGTCCTTGCGCGGCTCCAGCGTGCCGATGGAGTCCTCCATCCCCAGCGCGCGCGCCCCATCCAGGGTGCACAGCTTCAGCAGCTGCGCGGGGCCCAGCACGCCGCACTCCCCCAGCCGCGCCCGGTGCAGGATGCTGGCGATGCGCGCCTCTTCCAGCAGGTCCAGCCGGTTGTTGCTGCCCACCGAATCCGTCCCCAGCCCCACGCGCACGTTCTGCGCGACCAGCTCCGGGTACGGCGCCACGCCGTGCCCCAGCCGCGCGTTGGCCACCGGGCAGTGGGCCACGGCGCACCCCGTGTCGCCCACGCGGCGGATGTCGTCCGCGTCCAGCAGCACGCAGTGGATCAGCAGCGGCCGCGCGCGCAGCACCCCCAGCCGGTCCAGCATCTCCACCGTCGTCCGGCCGCGCGGGGGCGTGTGGATGCCGCGCGCGCGCAGCCCCGGCGCAAAGTCGCCCTCCCCCCCTGCACCAGCTGGTGCTCGATGGCGGACTCCGCCGCGTGCACCGCCATCGGCAGCCCCTCCGCCAGCGCGTACTCCGCCGCGGCGGCGAACAGCGCGTCCGACACCGTGTACGGCGCGTGCGGCGACACGCCGATCCGCACCCGGCCGCACTCCCAGGCGCGCAGGCACTCCACGTTGGCGCGCAGCCCCGCCATGGCGCCGTCGCGCTGCGCCGGGTCGGGGCCGAACACCTCCTGGTACACCACCCCGCGCAGCCCCGCCTCGCTCAGCGCGCCGGCCGAGGCGCCGGACGACTCCGTGGCCGCCAGGGTGGTGATGCCGGAGCGCAGCGCCTCCACCATCGTCCAGCGCGCGGCGGCGTGAAAGTCGGCCTCCGTCAGCGCGGCGCGCTTGGCGCCCACCAGCCGCAGGATCCAGTCGCGAAAGCAGAGGTCCTCCAGCGCGCCGCGGAACATGGCCAGCTCCGGGTGCGCGTGGACGTTCACCAGGCCGGGAAGGATCGCCGCCTCGCCCAGCTCCTCCACGCGGCACCCGTCCGGCGGCAGGATCGCGGCCGCCGGCCCCACCGCGGCGATGCGGCCGTCCGTGCCCACCAGCACGGCGCCGTTGCGGATGGGCTCCGCGCACACGGGAAGGACCCAGGCGGCGCGGTACAGGGTCAGGGGCAGCTCCGGCATCCGCTGTATGTCCGTCGTCGGATTCTCATTTCTGTCGATTCACCGCGCGCGGGCGGTCGGGACCCCGGCGGCGGCGTGCCGCCCCCGCACCTGCGGCTGAGGGGTGGGACAATAGCAGGCGCCGGGCCGCACGGCGCAATGTCCGTCCCCCGCCGGCACCCGAGAACGCGCCGTGGCACCGCGACCGAACGTAAAGTTCACGCCGAGAACGCGGAGGAAACGAGCAAGGACGCGGAGAACTCCGTCCGTTCTCCGCGTCCTGTCGTCCCGGCTTGGTGCCCGTAAACGGTCACCTGCTGGCGAGCATCCTTTGCTACGCCGCGACCGGCCAGGGGATCGGCCTTCTCGTGTTCAACTCCGCGTCAGCGTGGTGCTTTTCGGGGCCTGCATAGAAGGCGGAGGATTGGGTATCAGGCCGCGTCCTGCAGCGGTCGTGCACCTGGAGTTCGACTGCGAGTCATCTTTGAAGCTGGATGCACAATCCGTCTGACATGAGAGTCCGGTATCAGGCCGGCGCGGCCTCGACGATCATGACGAATCCCATGGCGCCCGCGGCGCAGACGGAGATCATGCCGAACTGTTCGCCGCGCCGGCGCAGCTCGTTGAGCAGGGTGACGGTCAGGCGCCCGCCGGTGGCGCCGAAGGGGTGGCCGATGGCGATGGAGCCGCCCATCACGTTGATGCGGTCCTCCGGCGGCAGCCCCACGGCCCTGTCGCGCCCCAGCCGCTCCTTCGCGATCTGGTCGGAGTCGAACCACTGCAGGTTGCTGAGCACCTGGGCCGCGAACGCCTCGTGCACCTCCAGCAGGTCGATGTCCTTCATGGTGAGCCCCGCGCGCTCGAACGCCGTGGGCGCGGCGTAGACCGGGCCCTGCAGCAACTGGTCGCCGGGGTCCAGCGCCGCGTACGCGTAGCTGCGGATGAAGCCGAGGGGCTTATAGCCCAGCGCGTTCGCCTTTTCCTCGCTCATCAGCAGCACCGCCGAGGCGCCGTCGGTGAGCGGCGACGCGTTCCCGGCCGTGACGGTGCCGTAGCGGCGGTCGAACACGGGCTTGAGCGTCGACAGCTTTTCGAGCGAGGTGTCCTCGCGGATGCCGTTGTCGCTGGTCACCACCTGCTCGTACTTCGGCGGCACGTAGAAGGGCGCGATCTCCGCCGTCAGCCGCCCGTCCGCGGTGGCCGCCGCGGCCAGCTGGTGGCTGCGCAGCGCCCAGCGGTCCTGGGCCTCACGGCTGATCCCGTTCTCCTTGGCCATCTTCTCCGCCGACTCGCCCATGGTGAGCCCTGTGGTGGGCTCGGCGATGGCGGGGGCGATGGGGGCCAGGTGGCGCGGGCGGATGGCGCGGAACGCCTGCACCCGCTCACCCAGCGAGCGCGCCTTGCTGGCGCGCACCAGCGCGTCGCGCATCTCCCTGCTGAACAGGATGGGCACGTCCGTCAGCGACTCGGCCCCGCCGGCGA